>JARLHH010000050.1 GCA_031292335.1 Candidatus Limnocylindrales bacterium
ATCGCCAGGCGGATGTCGATCCCGAAGAGGAGGGTGAGCGACGGGACGATGAGGATGCCGCCGCCGACTCCGGCAAGAGCGCCGATCAGGCCGGCCGCGATGCTGATCGCGAAGATGCCGACCTCGGCCCCCAGGCTCACCTGATCACCCGCTCCTGGGGTCGCCCCGTGCTCAGGATCGGGACGCCACGGGACCGCACGGTCGTTGCCATCGAGCGCGATCATAGCGGCCGACAGGCCGGAGGAGGCTGTATATTGAGTTGCGCAAGTACGCAAGTATATGCGATGATGTCGGCCGCCAGACCCCGCCGCACACCATCCGATGTGAGCGGTCGATCGGCGCCCTCGAGCCTCACTCCTGACGCATCGGCTCTCCACGCAAGACCCAGGACGGAGATTCCCAGTGGCTGTCAAGACCGCATCCGTCGTGCTCGACGGGCCCGACCTCTGCTTCGTCGCCCGCACCGGGAGCGGGCACTCGATCGTGCTCGACGACGGCCGGGGTGATACCGGGTCACGTCCCGCCGAGCTGATCCCGGTGGCGCTCGCCGCCTGCACCGCCATGGACGTGATCTCAATCCTTCGCAAGAAGCGCCAGGAGGTGACGCGCTACGAGGTGCGCGCGGACGGCGTCCAGGAGGATAGCCACCCGAACGCCTTCACCCGGATCGACGTCCTCCACGTGGTCGAGGGACCGGCGATCGACGTCGAGGCGCTGCGGCGAGCGATCGAGCTCTCGGCCACGAAGTACTGCAGCGTGGGCGCGACGCTATCGAGCGGGATGACCGAGATTCACCACGCGTACCTGGTGCGGGATACCGAGGGCGCGGAGCAGACAGCCGAGGTGCTTGTCCAGGGGCCCGGCGCTGATCCGACGGCGACGCTCAACCGGGTCACGGTCGCGGCGGTCTCGGCGGGCTGACCGCCGGCGGGCTCATCGTCGGCGAACTGACCGTCGTGGGCCGGCGCACACTCTCGCCAAGGAGGCGTCCGCGATGTCCAGCAAGAACAGGGGCAGCCAGGCGAGCGCGAACACGTCGCGCACGACCGGCTCGGCAGGGCGGCCCGCGGGCAAGACGAGGAACGCCGCGGCCCCGCGCAACGGGCCTCGCTGGCTCCTGCTGGGGTCGGGGCTCGCCGTCGCGCTGATCGCGGTCGTGGCCGGGTGGGCCTTCCTCTCAGGCAGCACCGGCTCCAGAGGCGCAGCGGTGGCGGGCGGTTCCGATGGGACCGTCGTCCAGGCCCGGGGCGGGCATTGGACCAACATCACCCCGGACAAGCTCGCTGCGATGCTCGGGACCAAGGACTTCACGCTCCTGAACGTGAAGACGCCGTACATCGGCGAGATCGCCGGGACCGACCTGTACATCCCCTACGACGAGGTCGCCGCCCGCGCCACCGAGCTCCCGAAGGACAAGGGCGCCAAGATCGTCGTCTATTGCAGGAGCGGCAACGAAAGCGCGATCGCCGCCCAGACGCTGGTCGACCTGGGCTACACGAACATCGACAACCTCGACGGCGGGATGAATGCCTGGACCGCCAGCGGCCGGTCGCTCGTCCAGCTCAACCGGGGGTGACCACCTGCCCGGCCGCCCTGCGGCTTGATCGGCGCAGCGGTGGAGCCTGCGCGATCTGACCCGTGATCCGCGGCCGCCCGGCCGCGAGAATCTGCCGATGGGGCGGCGAGGACCGCTGCCCTGCCACCGCCCAGTCGATATCGAGATGCAGGGAGAACATGATCAAGATTGCAGCCGTGTCCGAAGACGGCGTGACCATCAGCGCCCACTTCGGGCGCGCCCCCCTCTACGTTGTCGTAAGCGTCGACGGAGATCGGATCATTTCGCGTGAGACCCGCGACAAGCTCGGTCACGCGCAGTTCGCGGGGGAGCATGAAGAGGGGCCCCGGGTGCCGGACCCCCGCGGTCACGGGTTCGACCCGGCATCCCAGGACCGACACACGAGGATGGTCGCGGCGATTGCCGACTGCCAGGTCCTGCTGGCGCGCGGGATGGGCGCCGGTGCCTTCGCCAGCATGCAGCAGGCGGGCATCGAGCCGATCGTGACGGACATCGAGGACATCGCCTCGGCCGTCCGGGCCTACCTCGACGGCACGCTCCCCAACCTCGTGGAGAAGCTGCACTAGAGAGGCTGCTTCGGGGCTCTATGGGGCGCACGACCTTTCGGCGGCAGTCGGGCACCCTGCGCCATGCCCAGCTTCCACAGCCGGGCGAGGTTCTCGGTCACCTCCGACGATGTGTCCCAGCGGGTTATCCGGGTGTATGTCTGCACCATGTGCGGCCGCATCGGAACGGAGGACCTGCCTCTTGTTGACCTGGCCCGAGGGACAGCCCCGCTGGGGTCGTCAGCCTTCGGACAGCCACTGCGCGATGTCGCCCGCCGAGGG
>JARLHH010000301.1 GCA_031292335.1 Candidatus Limnocylindrales bacterium
CCGCCCCGCCACGGCGGTCGTGTCCACGATGCGGCCCGCGAACACGGAGTCGACGATGCTCCAGTGACGGAGCTCGTCGCCAACCCGAAGCAGTCCCTGCGCATGCAGGATCGCGAGACGCGCCGAGGTCCCGCTTCCGCACGGCGAGCGATCCACCTCGCCATCCGCGAAGACCGTCACGTTGCGCTGCGTCAGCGCCGCGCCGTCCCCGGCGACCGTCGGCACGTCCTGCCACCAGATGATCCCGTAGACGCCCCGCAGCTCCGGCTGTTCGGCGTGCGTCACGTCGAGCGCCGCATCGAGCGCGGGCCGCAGCTCGCGCTGCAGCGCGATGAGCCGGGGCAGGCTGGCGGCGTCCACGGCGAGCCCCATCGAGCGGACGTCCACGCTCCCGTAGAACGCCCCGCCGTATGCCACGTCGACCCGGACCGGCCCCCCGGAGGTATCCAGCCTGACGTCGCGCGCCAGCACGAACGCCGGCACGTTGCGGAACCGCACGCTCAGGACGCGACCCGCCGCGACGTCGCAGCGCGCGACGCAGGCGAGCCGGCCGGAGGGGACGTCGATGCTGACCGCGGTCTCCGGCCCCGTGATCGGGAGCCTGCCGCTCTCGAGCGCCCAGCTCACCAGCGCGATCGTGCCGTGTCCGCAGGCGGTGGAGTAGCCCTCGTTGTGGAAGAAGAGGACGCCCAGATCGGCGCCCGCGTCCTCGGGCGCCACGACGAAGCAGCCGTACATGTCGGCATGCCCGCGCGGCTCGTTCACCAGCAGTCTGCGCACGGGGTCCAGGTGGGCGGCGGCCCAGCGCCGCTTCTCGAGGGTCGTCGCACCCGGGATCTCGGGCACGCCGCCGGTCACGATCCGGAACGGCTCGCCTCCGGTGTGGTAGTCGACGGTCGTGACCTCGAGGAGGCCCGGAGGCGGCGGCTCGGGGGTCGAGCGGTGACTCGTCATCGTGGTGGCCCGTCGGCGCTGGACCCCGGCAGGAGGTGCGCCGCGAGACGCGCCGTGAGCCGAGCCCGGACGGCCGACCGGAGGAGCTCTGTCGCGTCGTCGCGGGCGCGCAGCGCATCGGCCAGCCACGTCCGGATCGTGTCCCCCTTGTCGAGGCGCATCGGCATCCGCGTCCAGGTGGCGGGATCGGCCGCCGCGATCAGCATCTCCGGGAGATGGCGTTCGTCGAGCGGCTCCAGGCGGACGAGCCTGCCCTGGAGCAGGGGGATACGGGCCCAGGTGCCGCGGATCTCCATGGCAGACCAGTCTACCGGCACGCGGGCGCGGGCCCGGGGCCGGGGCTGGGTGGCCGTACTGGCCGCTGTGGCTTCTGTCATATCCACCTCAGACGGTTACACGTCACCGCATCTTCGGCCGCTCGCCCGGAACCCTGGTCCGGCCACGCCTGGAGGGCGTTCCGGCCGCCGGCCTGCTCGGCCCCGCAGTGACCGGGTGACCGCGTGGTGCACCTCTCTCGATGTCGCAGTGCCGAACGACCGCCTGGTGCGCAGGTGGCAGGACCTGCGGGGCGCCCCGTGCCGAACGACCGCCAGTGCGCAGGGCGGCAGGACGTGCGGGGCGCCACACCCTGGCCGCCAAACCTGGGCGTGCGGCGCTACTCCGCCCCGGAGGATCGCCCGGACGCCGCCCCGCTCGGTCCGCGCGAGGCCCGGATCCGATCGATCGCGCGGCGCAGCAGCTCGATCCCGGCCGGGTCCAGGTCGTAGGTCCACTCGCGGATTCGCTCCTGGCGGCCGAATCGTGACGCCAGCCCGATCTCGAGCGCCTCGCGGGTCAGGAGCAGCAGGTCGGCGGACCGGTCGGCAAGGTCGAGGGCTGGTTCGTCGCCCAGGAGCGCGGTCAGCAGCTCCACGCCTCCACCGCCCGACTCGCTCAGCCAGTGGGCGATGTTCTGGGTGCTCCGCTCCGTCGCGCAGACGAGGCCGACCCGGCTCCCTCGGGGCAGCGCCCGAACCTCGTCCAGCAGCTCGGCGTACGAGGGCGCCGCAAGCATGGCGATCACCGGGGCGCGGCCGTTCACCAGCGCGACTGTCTCGTCGGCGTGGAACGTGGACGTGGCGACCAGGTCGTAGTGGAAGCGTGACAGCCGGTCATCGACCAGGTCGATCAGGACGCCGTCCGCGTCGGCCAGGCCCTCGAACGCCTCGGCGATCCGCTCGGCAGCCCGTTGCGCGTCGGCGGTCGTGCACTCCACGAACAGGATCTCGATTCGCGGCCCGGGCCGCTTGCGCTCGGCCGCGGCCGAGTAGACGGCCGAGGCGACCTCGTCGGCGGAGTAGCCGGAGCGGGCGGCTGTCCGCAGGAGATCCGCCACGAGTGCCTCCAGCGTTCCCGACGTGCGACGCTGGGGTGCGCGGGCCGTGACACGCGTCCCGGCTCCCTGGCGCGACACCACGTAGCCTGCCTCGGCGAGCCGCTTGTAGACCGACCGGACGGTGTTCGGGTTGACGTGGAGGATCGCGCCCAGCTCGCGTACCGCGGGCAGCCGCGAACCGGGATGAAGCCGGCCCGTGTCGATCTGGTACGCCAGCTGCCAGTAGAGCTGCGTCGAGATTGGGACGTCCGAATCGCGGGCGATGTCCAAGGAGCCGCCGGGCGCTGCCGACCCCGCGGGTGCCGGCGCCGGTGCGACACCCACCGGTCTGCCTGGCCGGATGGCGCGCCCGATGGTCGGGTCGTCGCGCCACCGGGGCCGGTCCGGACTGCGGGACGGATCACCCATTGACATAGCCCGATAGTCCAACTATGATGCACATGTTCTAGTTCACTATATCAACTCGCGGCCACCCGGCCGCCGCTCGAGGCCTCAATTCTGATGGGTATCTTCCTCGTCATCCTGGCGATCCTGACCGGTCTGGCCGTCCTCGCGGCAAGCGCAGCCGAGGTCGGCGTCGACACCCGCTTCGATCTCGACGACCAGCACGCGCCGCTTCACGGCGCCGCCTGACCTTCGCGCGTCTCCGCTCGGCGAGGCTCCCTCCCTCCCCCTCTTCGCCAAACCGAGCCTCGTGAACCGCCGGCCCTGCCGGCGGTTCACTGATTCCGGGCCGGCTCAGTCGTCCGTCCGACCGATCTCGGCGAGGGCCGCGCGATACAGGCCGTGACCGTCAATCCCCTGGGACGGTGACACGAACAGGGCAAGGTCCTCCTCGAGCCGCCGCTCGAGGTGCGTTCCGGCCAGCCGGTCGACCGTCCGGGCGGTCCAGGCCGCGCAGCGCAGGATGTGGCGCGTCTCAGGGCGCGCCGGGTCGTCCCAGTACCACCCGTCGGAGGCGAACATGGCCAGACGCCAGCGCTGCGCCTCCATCAGGTCCAGCAGGCGGCGCGACGCGGCTTCGCCGGCTCCGGCCGCGAGGTGCGCGGCGGCGAACGACGCCGGCGCGGTCGCACCGATCACGACGTCGACGTAGGCGTCCCGGGCCGCCCAGGCGTCCAGCGAGACGCGGTCGCGCGGGCCGCCGCCGCGCCCGGGCATGTCGCGGGCGAGCAGCTCCGTGACCGCGTCCACGCCCGCCGCGAGCCGCTCGAGCGCCGCGCGAAGCGGGCCTTTCCAGCGTCCATCGGGCGCGCAGGGGCACTCGCCCGACCAGCGCAGGACTCCGTGGTGGCAGCTCCAGGAGGTCCGGTCGGCGATCCGCGCCAGGGGGAACGTGGCGGGGTCCTCCGCGGCCAGCGCGCTGCCGAGGGACACCACGTCGAACCCCCGGTCCTCCACCGGGTCCGTCAGGCGGGCCAGGAAGAGGTCGCGCCAGCGCTGGTGATGGCCGTACAGCTCGCCGTCGGTGGCGACCAGCACGAGCGGATCCCCCGCTTCTCGGCGGTGCGAGCCGTCGCGGTGGAGCGGGGCCACGAGCGCGGGCAGCACCAGCTCCCGCGCGAACCGGTCGGCGTCGGCCGTCGTCTCGGGCTGGAACGAGACCGCCCCGGAGAGCGCGCCGTCGTAGAACGCCACGATCATCTCGAGGCCGCCGCCCAGCTGCACCCGGTGCGGCCGGCGAGTCTCGAGGCCCGGCGTCGCAGCCTGCCACGGCGCGAGGATGGTGGCCTTGACGCCCTGGCGCGCCATCTCCCGCAGTGTCGGAAGGTCGACCGCCGTCTCGGGCAGCCACAGCACGCCTGCCGGGCGGCCGAACCGGAGCGCGAAGTCGCGGAGCCCCCAGCGAATCTCCGTGGCACGGTCGCGCGCCGAGGCCAGGGGCAGGATCGCGTGGTGGAATCCCTGCGCGACGGCGTTCAGGCCGTGGTCGGCGGCCACGATCCGCGCCAGCGTGGCCGGCTCCTCGGACGCCAGCCACGCCGTCAGCGTCGGCCCGACGTCGAAGCTGATCCGGTCCAGGTTGCCCCGCTCCGCGTTGGGCCGATA
Organism: Candidatus Limnocylindrales bacterium; assembly: GCA_031292335.1. Lineage (GTDB taxonomy): Bacteria > Chloroflexota > Limnocylindria > Limnocylindrales > CSP1-4 > CTSoil-043. Next base: position 4,379 of record JARLHH010000301.1, read on the forward strand.
GCACTCCGCCGTGATCCGCGCGTTCCAGTTCGGGAACGGCGCGGCCGCGGGGTCGACCGGGAGCAGGCCGGTGAACGGGTCGCGGCGCTCCGGCTGATAGAAGTGGCCGTGGATGGCCAGACGACCGCGCGTCACCGGGCCGGGCGCCCGTTCGCGGCCATCACCTAGAGCCCCTCCTCCTCGGCCCGGTCGCGGCCCGTCGAGAGGCGCTGCTCCACGCGGACCGCCATCCGGGCGCCGGCCGCGAGATCCAGCGGCCAGGTCAGCACCAGCGCCGAGCCCTGGTAGACGCGCTCGAAGCCGGCCTCCGAGTTGGAGATGGTCTCGATCGGGGCGATCCACGCATCTGCGGCAGGCGTCACCTCGGTCGCCACGTCGAGACCCACGTAGTCGTTGCCGGATCGAAGCGAGGTCAGCGCCGCGCGGCTTCCCGGGCTGTCGTGGGTGACGCGCTCGCCGTCGAGGAGGTAGTAGGCGGCCGGGTTCGCCCCACCGCCGAGCATCGTCGTCGCCCACTCGACCGCGAGGATGCCGGTGATCGGGGTGACCCCGAGATTCTCCAAGCCGACCTCGAGCGTCAGGGTCGGGTTCCGGCGGCCGCCCGCGACCTCGATCCGCTTTTCGACGAGCGCCGGGACGGGGCCGGCCGCCGTCCGGACATGGCCGTTGCGCGCCGCTCGCACGAAGCCGCCGGCACCGGCAGTGACGCTGTCCAGCACCCGGTACGGCGCGTCGACGAAGTCGGCCAGCTCTTCGAACTCGGCACGCGCGAACTCACCTGGCGTCGTCGCCGCCGGCAGGACGTGGACCAGGCCGGACCGTCGTTCGTAGGCGTCGTAGTGGAGCCGGCCCGCGAGGCCCGCTTCCTTGGTCGCGACACGGTCATGGATCGACCCGACGCCGGTGGCCTCGTCCATGCCCGCGCCCCGCTCGGAGCTGGCACGCTCGTGCTCGACGAGCGTCTCGTGGGAGGCTTCCGGGCGGCGTCGGAGCACTGCCCCCAGGGCGTGGCGGACCGCGCGCACGTCCCAGCTCCCGATGCCGGCCCCTTCCGATGGCTTGACCACCACGACCTGCCCCGGCGTCGCGAGGATCACCTCGTCGATTCCGTCGAGGTCCACGTCGGCGGACCGCACGCCATCCGGCCCCGAAAGCGTGCCGGAGCCGCGAGCAGCCCGGTCGGCGGCATCCTCGGCCGCGATCAGGTGCTCGTAGGTTGCCAACCGCATGTGGCTGATGTAGATCCCGCCGAACAGGCCGTGCCAGTAGCAGTCGTTGGACTGGCCCTTGAACAGGTGGTCGAGGGCAGCCAGCCGGGCCGGGCCCGCCGGCATCGCGTGGACCTTCAGGGAGGTGCGCAGCATCTGCTTGTGCAGGTCGTTGATCTCGCGGTACTTGATCTGGAAGTTGCGCCAGAACCCGCCCCGCAGGTAGCGCGCCTCCGGCCGCCCGGCCGCCTCGGCGGCGTGGAGCAGCCCGGTGAATACCCGGCTCTCGTCGGGCGGGAGCGCCCATTCGCCCATCTCCGCATACGAGGCCGTGGGCACGTAGACGCGACCGATCGGCGGGTTGTGATCCAGCCAGTCGGAAGGCGTGATCGTGGTCAGCCAGTCCGCGTTCGACTCGAGCGCCTCGAAGAAGCGGTCGACCCAGCGGTTGGCACCCCAGCAGTGCTCCCAGGTGGTGGGCCACGACCCGAACTTCTCGCCGTCGTCGCCCATCATCCCGACCCGGTCGCCCTCCTCGGTCGCGTGATCACGGAGGTAGGCGATCACGTCGTCGACATCGCCGAACGGGATGCGGTAGCGAAGCCCCTTCTCCGTCCCGAAGACCGTCAGGATGCTGCCCTGGTCGTCGGTGGTGTACGGACCCCACAGCTTCTCCTCGGGGATCGCGGCGGCCCGGAAGTGGTTGTCGTCCAGGATGGTCCAGTCGTATCCACCCTCGACGAGCGCGGTCGGCAGGTCCGGCTCCCAGACCCGCTCGGCCAGCCAGGCGCCGCGAGGCCGGCGCCCGGTGATCCGCTGGATCTCGTCGGCCATCTTCCGAAGCTGCCCGATGCGATCGCGCTCGGGCAGCGAGGCGAGCACGGGCTCGTAGTAGCCACCCCCGAGAAGCTCCACCTGTCCCCGGGCGACGAGCCCGGCCAGGCGATCCACGAACTCCGGCCGCTCGGCGCGCAGCCAGTCGAGCAGCGGACCGGTGTAGTGGAGCGCGAGGCGCACGCGCGGATGGCGGTCAAGGGCGTCGAGCATCGGCCGGTAAGCCGAGTCGTAGACGTCGCCGAAGACCCACCCGAAGTTGCCCACCGGCTGGTGGTTGTGCAGTGCCAGAGCCAGCGAGATCCGCTGCGCCACGAGTCCTCCCTTGGCTGTTGCTCCCGGTGCGGCACCGGCAGGTTCGCTCAGCCCGCCTCGGTTACGTGCCGGGGCCGGCTCGCCGCGAGCGCTGCGACGTCGAATCCGGCGGCCGGCAGGTACAGCTGCTCCACGTACTCGTGGAGCATGCGCGTGGTCGAGAAGCGCCAGATGGTCGTGCCCATCGAGCGTTTCATGAGCGCCAGCCACTCGTGCGGGAGCCCGGCGGCGCTGCGCTCGTAGTACCGGGGGACCACCTCGTCCTCCAGGATCCGGTAGAGGTCCAGCGCGTCCGCCCAGTCCTGGGCGCCCTCGTCCGGGTTGGAGACGCGACCCCCGATCGCCCAGCCATTGTCCCCGGTCCAGCCTTCGTCCCACCAGCCGTCGAGCACGGACAGGTTCACGATGCCGTTGGCCGATGCCTTCATGCCGGATGTCCCGGATGCCTCGAGCGGGCGGCGCGGGTTGTTGAGCCATACGTCCACGCCACGGACGAGCAGCTTCGCGACCCGGATGTCGTAGTCCTCCAGCACGAAGACGCGGCCGCGCAGCTCCGTGGAGCGGCTGCGCTCGAAGATCGCCTGGATGACCTGCTGGCCGGGCCGGTCCGCCGGGTGAGCCTTCCCGGCAAAGACGAACTGGACGGGCCGGTCCGCGCTCCAGACCAGGCGGGCGAGGCGATCCATGTCGCTGAAGAGCAGCTGCGCGCGCTTGTAAGTGGCAAAGCGACGGGCGAACCCGATCGTCAGGATCGTGGGGTCCAGCGCCGTCTCGACCTCGAGGAGCGTGGCCGGCGACTCGCCGTGACGCGCCAGCTGCGAGAGCAGCCTCTGGCGCGCGAAGATCGCCAGCTCGCGCTTCTGGTAGGCGTGCGCCTCCCAGAGCTCCCTGTCCGGCAGCCGCCCGACGCGCTCCCAGAAATGCCCGGAGTCGCCGCGGCCGTCGAGGTCGTCCATGTCGACGTCGAGGTGACGCTCCAGCAGCTCGCGGGTCGCGCGACCCACCCACGTCGGCGTGTGGACGCCGTTCGTGATGCCCAGGATCCTCCGCGGGCCCACGATCTGCTCCCAGGTCCGGTTGGCGGTCTCCGCGTGCAGCTTCGAGACTGCATTGGCGCCGTTCGACAGGCGGAGGCTGAACGCGGTCATGTCGAACTGGGCGGGATCCCCGTCGACGCCCAGGCCCAGGCGCAGGACATCGTCGAGCGGCACGCGGCCGGCCGTCTCCCGCCCGGGGATCTCGTCGCCGGCGCCCTCGCAATACGGTCCCGCGATCCGCCGCACGAGCTGCGCGTCGAAGCGCTCGTTGCCGGCCGAGACCGGCGTGTGAATCGTGAAGACGCTGTCGCGCTTCACGGTGGCCCAGGCATCCTCGAGCGGCAGGCCTTTCGCCACCAGCTCGCGGGCGCGCTCCACCAGCAGGAACGCCGAGTGGCCCTCGTTGAGGTGCCAGACGGCGGGGGCGAGGCCCAGGGCGCGCAGCGCCCGGACTCCGCCGACACCCAGCACCATCTCCTGGTGAAGCCGCATCTCCCGCCCGCGGACGTAGAGGATGTGGGTGATGTGGCGGTCCGCGTCGTCGTTGCCCGAGTGGTCCGTGTCGAGCAGGAGCACGGGCACGCGGCCCACCTGGAGAAGCCAGACTGCCGCGAAGACCACCCTGCCGGGCAGCTCGACGGGAACGGTCAGCGGGTCGCCGACATGGTCCAGCACGCGCTGGAACGGGAGGCGTCCCAGGTCGAAGTCGGGGTACTCGTGCTCCTGGTGCCCGTCCGCGTCGATCGTCTGGCGGAAGAAGCCGCGGCGATAGAGGAGGCCGACCCCGACCACCGGGAGCGCCATGTCGCTGGCGGCCTTCATGTGGTCGCCGGCCAGCACGCCGAGCCCGCCGGAGTAGATGCCCAGGGACTCGTGGAAGCCGTACTCGGCGCAGAAGTAGGCGATCGGCCCCGACAGCCGCCCGGCGTGGTGCCGGTTGAACCAGTGGTCAGCCCCGTTCGCGAGGTAGTGCTCGTACGACTCCATCACGCCGTGGTATTCGGCGATGAAGGCCGGGTCGTCCAGGAGCGGCTCCCAGTTGATGCCGCCCTGGAGCAGGGCGACCGGGTTGCGGTAGCGCGACCAAGTGTTCGGCTCGAGACGGCTGAAGAGCAGCGCCGCCCGCGGGTGCCACATCCACCAGAGGTTGTAGGCGAGCGTGCGCAGGCCGTCGAACTGGGGCGGGACGCGGATCGGGACCGTGGGCTGGGTCGGGACACGGACGAGGGGAACCATCTGCGCCGGGATCATACCGGAGGCCGGTGTGGGGCGTGAACCGGTTTAGGTGGCGCAGGAGCCGTTCGGCGGGCTACGATCTGGGCCCATGCAGGTGCTGTTCGTCGCTGCGGAATGCGAGCCCTGGGCCAAGACCGGCGGTCTCGGCGACGTCGTGGACGCGCTGGCGCGGGCGCTCGGCCGGATTCCGGGTGCGGTCGACGGCCAGGTGGAGGTCTTCCTGCCCCGCTACGCCAGCGTCTCCATCCCCGCCCGGGCCGCGGTGGAGACGCTCGAGATCACCGTTCACGATCCGCTCGCGCCGGGCGGCGCCAGCGCAGTGGCGATCCGGTCGTTCCAGGCGCCCGGGTATCGCCTCCGGCTCGTGGATTTCCCGGACGCGTTCGATCGGGCCGGCTTCTACGGCGACAGCGCCGGCGACTACTCCGACAACGCCCGCCGTTTCGCCCTGCTCGGGCGCGCCGCGCTGGAGACGCGGCGCGCGGAGCGGCGGCCGGTTGACCTCATCGCCCTTCACGACTGGCAGGCCTGCCCGGTCGCCCTGCTGCGCGACCTGGCGTACGCGGACGATCCGATCGTGGGCGGCGCGGCGATCAGCCTGACGATTCACAACCTCGCCTATCACGGGTGGACGCCGCGGGACCGCGCGACCCAGCTCGGCCTGGGCGCGGCAGCGGCGTCGGCCGGGGACGCCTGGGGGATCGACCTGCTCCGCGAGGGGATCCGGCGGGCGGAGCTGGTGAACACCGTGAGCCCGACGTATTCGCGCGAGGTTCTGAATCCGGCGGCCGGGATGGGCCTCGACGGTGACCTTGTCGCGCGAGGCGACCGGTTCGTCGGGATCCTCAACGGGCTGGACGAGGAGCTCTGGGATCCTGCGGCCGATGCCGCGCTCGCCGCTCGCTACGACGCCTCGGACCTTGCCGGCAAGGTGGCCTGCCGGGCGGACCTCCTGGCGCGCGTCGGCTTCGACCCGGCCGACCCGTCGGCGGTGCTCGGCGTGATCGGGCGGCTCGACCCGCAGAAGGGGTTCGACCTGGTCGCGGGCGCGGCCCGGCGACTGGTGGCGAGCGGCGCCCGGCTCGTGGTCCTGGGGAGCGGCGACGCCAGCCTTCTGGCGGGGATCCGGGCGGAGGCAGCCCGTGCACCCGGCCGTATCGCCGTGCTCGAGCGCTTCGACCGGGAGCTGTCCCGGCGGATCTACGCGGGCGCCGACCTCTTCCTGATGCCGTCCCGGTTCGAGCCGTGCGGGCAGGGCCAGATGATCGCGATGCGCTATGGCACGCCGCCGGTGGCGCGCCGCACGGGCGGGCTGGCCGACACGATCGTCGACCTCCATGCCGACCCGACGGGCGGCACCGGCTTCCTGTTCGACGATGCGACACCGGAGGCGCTTGCCGCCGCGGTGGAGCGGGCACTGGTCGTGTTCGGGGCGGCCGACCGCGCGCCGTGGCAGCGGCTGGTGGCTCGCGGGATGGCGGTCGACTGGGCCTGGGAGACATCCTCGGCGCCGCTCTACGCGGCGCTCTTCCGGCGCGCGGTCGCGCTGCGGCGGGCGGCGCGGGGGTAGGGGAGCCGCCTCGGGCAGGGGTGCGGCGCGTCCCGAGAGCGGCCGGGGCGGTGCCTCCTACGCGCGGGTCGCGACGATCAGCGCGCAGCCGACCGACATCCGCGACGCGTCCTGCGCGATCCGGAAGTGCTCTCGAGCAACCGCTGGCGCGTCGCGGAGGAGCGCGCGGACGGCCTCGGCGCGCCACGCGGCGGGCGCGGTGGTCGCCAGCCAGCCCTCCACGTCGTGCTCCAGCTCCCACGTTCGCTCCACGCGGCCCGCGAACCCTGCCTCGTCCAGCAGTGCGAGCCACTCGGACGCGCGGAGCGATCGGGCGTGCGACGGATCCCGCAGCAGCTCCACCGCGTTGAGGAACGTGTCGAGCGGTCCGTCCTCCGGTGCGATC
>JARLHH010000051.1 GCA_031292335.1 Candidatus Limnocylindrales bacterium
GCCGGCCGAGCGCCGCTCGAGCCGCTCCGGAGGCGGGTGGGGGCAGGCGGTTCGGGTGCCTCCGTCGTCATGCCCTCCAGATTCGTCGATCAGGAACGCTGCCTCGGCCGGGCTGGCGACGCCGCGCGTCGGAGCGGCGACCTTCGCCCCTCGGTCCAATGTCCGTCGAACAGCGGTGCCGTCTCGACCGCCCAGCCTGCAGAACAGTACCAGCGCATCGAACCCACGTCGGCCGCGGACGGCACCCCAACCGGCATGCGGTCAAGCCGCACCTTCGGAGGAGCAGGGCGCTCAGCCGGCAAGACGAACCGGTCGGTCGCGGAACGTGCCCCGCACGGTGCGGTGGCCGTTCGCGTCCTCCGCGTAGAGCAGCCGCCCTCCGGGGATGGTCACGTCCAGGGTCATCGAGCCGTCGTCGGCGATCCGCCCGGTGCCGGTCATTGCCAGTCCGCCGGTGAATGCACAGCCTCGCAGGACCAGGGCGGTGGCACTCCGGCCGGGACGGTACTGGAGCGTGCCCCCGAAGTCGCAGCCCATCGTCAGCGTGGAGTCGGCCAGCCTGTAGTTGTAGTCGTCGGTGTTGACCACCTGGTCGGCCATCGACGACATGAACTGGAGGGCGGTTCGATAGCCCGCGGCCGTCGGCAGCGCGAGTCGGACGTAGGGCTCGGTGACGCGGCCGTTGCAGACGGTCACGCGCGTCGCTGGAAGCGTTCCCGCCGCGAGGAAGTCCGTCACGAGGTTGTCCGGACATGCGTTGCCGCGGCCGAAGATGACGTGCGGACCGCCAGTCTGGACGATGAAGTACGCGTCCGAGGCGCGGCCGTAGATGCGCATCGCGTTCGCGATGGGCGTCGCGGGATCGAGGGTTGCCGTCAGGACGAAGATCGGGTACGGCGTGGCCGTGAGCGGCGCCGGCCGCGCGGCGCTGGCGGGCTGGGCCGGCCACCAGAGGCACGGTAGGTCGCCGTAGTAGGTGCTCCCCAGCTGAAGCGCGCCGATCCCGGCCGCGTCCCCGGCAGCCGTCCAGGCCGCGAAGCGGGCGGCCGGATCGCCGGCCCCCGGGTAGTAGGCGTAGTCCTGGCACTCCACGGCGTAGTACATCGCGTCGGACCAGCTCGGATCGGCGGTGGCGGCCAGCGTCTCGGGATCCACGCCGAGGCCGTCGTACGCGAGCCGTGCCAGTGCCACCATGTCGCCGCGCGCCGCTGCTGCCAGCGCTCGCTCGAGCAGCATGCGGCTGAACTGGCTGTACAGGTAGTTCACGGCCGCCGTCTGCAGATCCGTGGCTGTGAGCGACCGAGTGATGAACGTACCGTGGGCCGTCGGAAAGCGGAACTGGAGCGGTCCGCGCGCGAGCTCACCGGCGATCCGGTCGTAGGCGGCTGCCGCCGTGCCGCGGCCCACGTCGAGAGAGCACGACCGGTGGGCGGTGCAGTCGGCAAGCGTTGCCGTCAGGGCGTCGTCGAATGCGCGCGCGGCTTCCGCGTTGTACGTGGGACCATCGACCGTCAGGTCCACGGGCCCGTCGAGGAACAGGGCGGCGACGTGGTCGGGATGGGCCGCCGCGTAGGTCTGGACGTACTGGGTGCCGTAGCTCTCGCCGTAGAGATCGAGCTTGTCCACGCCGAGATAAACGCGGATGGCCTCGAGATCCTCGACGGCCTGCCGGGTGGAGTAGAAAGGCAGGTCTGCCGGGTCGGCCTTCGCCTCGGCAACGCAGTCCGTCGCGTAGGCCTGGGCAGCGAGCGCGGCGGCGGTCCGCTCGGCGGGCACGTTCGGGTCGGCTGGGCTGGCGTAGTACGTCGCGCTCGCGTCCGGGCACTGGATCGGGTGCGAGAGGCCAACGCCGCGCTGATCGAGGAACACGATGTCGTAGTTCGCCGTGATCGACGGGTCGAAAGCCGCCGTGTAGCTGTCCGCTGCTGCGATCCCGCTCGAACCCGGGCCGCCGGTGATCGTCACGAAGACGCCCTTTGACACCTTCGTGGCGCGCTGGATCGCGAAGGTCACATCCCACGTCGGGCCGGTGGCGGCGAAGTGATCGCGTGGAACCGCCAGGGTCACGCACTCGAAGCTGCTGCCCGGGCACCGTGCAGTCGCGACGGCGGCCCCGCGAGACTGCGCGGCCGCCAGACGAGCGGGAGTCGCGGCGAGGGACGGGGTGACGAGGGCAGAACCTGGCGTTCCGCCAAGGCCCAAGGCCACGGCAAGAAGCGGCACGAGGAGCAGACGCGTGCGTGGGCGGAGCACGGTCACATCGTAGGCCCGTTCAGCCGGGGTGTCAGTGTGCAACTGCGCTCGCGACCGGCCCGGCTCGCCGGCCTTCGCATAGCCCCGAGGCGGTGATGCAGGACGATGTGAACCTTCGCCACCAGCAGTGGATCGCGGCAGGCTCCTCCTGGGTCGGCTCCTTGAGTTCAACTGGAACACGAGTGGCTGGCGTCGTACGGTCCTTGGATCGATCGGCTTCGGCGTCTGCGCGTGGGACGGGCCGCCAGGCCCTCGAGCGACTCGCGAATCGGGTCACGAGTCGAGCAGCGAGCGTAACGGCTCCACGTACTCGGGATCCGGGCGGAGATAAGCGCCTCGGATCACGGTCCACGCGCGGATCCGGAAGTCGTCGAGGCCCGCGTCGACGAACGCCGCAATGCGGCGCTCGGTCTTCGCTCGGTCGCCCAAGCGGTAGCCGAACGGATTCCAGAGGAACGAGGGCACGTCGAACTCGCGATCGGAGAGGTAAGGCTTCGGGTCGATAGCGACGAACCGCTCGCCGTGGCGAAGGATGTTGTGATGGTGAAAGTCCCCGTGGACGAGCCAGTCCGCGCCGGCACCGACCTCCGCAACGAGCTGGCGGGCGAGCGGGACGAGCTGGCTCCCCTGCCGTTCGGCTCTTGCAAGCCAGCGTTGTACCTCGGGCTCCACCGGCCGGAATGGTGCACGGCCCGGCAGCCACAGCTGTATGGCGACATCGACCGCGATCGCCGTCGCCTCGTCGTCGTCGAGATCCGAGATATCGGTCCCCGGACGCGCGCGCTCGAGCAGCAGCGCACGACGCTTCCGATCGCGGCGCAGCACGCGCACCGCACCTTTGCCGTTCCATGCCTCGAACGCCTCCGCGTCATGGAGCGACTCATCGTCGCCCTCCCACGCCACCTTGAGCACGGCGTCGTCGCTCACCGGCGCGGCGAACGACTGGAGGGCGAACGCGAACGGCGCACCGAGATCGAGCCCCCAGTCTGTGGCGACGCGTTCCGCGGTGGCGCGCGTCTCGGTCAGGTCGACGGGCATGCGCCAGACTCCTCGTATCGCGCCTCGAAATGCGCCTGTCGCTTCGACGATACGGCCGAGGCACAGAGGAGCGCGGCCCCGAGACTATCGCTTCCCCGCGTGATAGACGGCGCTCATCGCACCCACCGTTGCCGCGAGGCGCTCCCGCAGCTCGAGCGGCGCAAGGACCTCGACGCGAGCACCGAGGCGGAGCAGGTCGTCGTGGGCGGTCGCGATCGAGCTGCTCCGGAACCGGGCGCGTACCCATCGGTCGGTGGCGGCGGCCGCGACGGCAGCGTCCCCATGGATCGGCGCAACCAGCACGTCTGTCACTCCCCCCGTCCCCTCGTCGGCCGCGATCTGCGTGACGTCCGCTCCGGTCGCGTACTCGAGGTCGTCGATCGCATCCGCTCGCACGCGCACGAGCATCTCGAGGCGCCGGGTGGTCGCCTCGAATGCCGTCGCGGTCGCCTCCCAATGCGACGCCAGATCGAACGCCTCCGGGCGCTCGAACCGCTCGGGCAGGCACGTCGCCTCGAGGATGCGTGACACGCGATACGTTCGCAGCAGGTGATCGCGGCTCGCCACGAGGTACCACGTGTCGGCCTTCAGCACCAGCCCCAGCGGCTGGACGCGGCGTTCCACCGGCCCGTCCGGACCCGCGTAGGTCATCGCCAGCGGGCGTGATTCCCACACCGCCTCCGCCACCGTGGCAAGGGCTGGCAGGGTCTCGTCGCGGTGGAACCAGCGGGGCGCCACGAACAGGAACCGCTCGCGCAGGCGGGCGGCGCGGCCGCGCAGCTCGGGGGGAAGTGCGGCGAGCACCTTGAGCTGCGCCGCCGCGAGCACGGTCCCCAGGCCGAGCTGCGCCGCCGGACCCTCGAGCCCGGAGAGGAAGAGCGCCTCTGCCTCGTCCTGGTTGAGGCCCGTGAGCCGGGTCCGATAGCCGTCCACGAGCTGATAGCCGCCCGCCGGTCCCCGCTCCGCGTATACCGGCACCCCTGCAGCCGCGAGGCCGTCGACGTCGCGATAGATGGTCCGCAGCGACACCTCGAGCTCGTCGGCGAGTTCGCGCGCCGTCATCCGGCCGCGCGTTTGGAGGAGCAGGAGAACGGAGATCAGGCGGCTCGCGTGCATGGGTGAGCAGGATAGCGAGCCATTCCTGCCGCGATCTGTCAGGTACGTCGCCTAGTCTTGTGCCTGTTCACCGGTCGGTGGGCGGGAAGGAACGGACCCTCCCGCCGAGGAAGTCGTGGGGGGCAGGCGTGCTCATGCATCCCGAGCTGTTGCTGATGGTGATCCGGCAGGACCATGAGCGGCTGGAGCGCGACGCGGCGCGCGGGCGGCTGGCGGCCTCGCTCGGCGGGTCACGTCATCCGTGGTTGCCGCGGCGCATCGTCGGTCGCCTGCTGGTGCGTGTCGGGCTGTGGCTCCTCGCGTCGTCCCGCGCGACACCGATCCACGCTCGAGGATCGGACGCCGAGTCGAGCGCGCCGGTATCCGGGCGAGACCGAGCGATGATCGCTCCGTGATCGACCCTGTCCCACCCGAAGCGCTCCTCGCGGCGTTCCCGGAGCCGATGCGCCGGATCGGCGAGGACCTGCGGGCTCTGGTGCGGCGCGCCATGCCGGAGGCGATCGAGCGCGTCCGGATGGGCTGGCGGATCATCGGCTACGACGTGCCGGCCGGGCGCCGCTCCGCGTACTTCTGCTGGATCATGCCGGAACCGGTCCACGTCCATCTCGGATTCGTGTACGGCGTCCTGATGGAGGACCCTGATCGGCTCCTCGAGGGCCGCATCCCGCGCGCTCGGTGGGTCACCTTCCGTCCGGGCGAATCGCTCGATGCGCCGAAGCTCGCCTGGCTCGTGCACGAGGCGGCCCGCGTCGCGCATCTCTCGTCTGGCGAGCGGCTCGCCGCCGCTCTTGATCGGGAGATCGCTGGGCGCCCGTGAGGCTGACTCAAGTGAAGGGCCGGCAGACGGATCTGGACGAGCTGTCCCGCGCTCGCGTCGCCCTGAAGGCTGGGGTGGGACGGCCCGCGGCAATGGCCCCGCAGCCAGGCCGGCGTGACCGCCGCGGAAGACGAGGCTGCGGCGGCCCTCCCAACAGAGACTTGCGTCCGATCGTCGGGAACGGGTCAAGGGAGACAGTGCTTCAGTCCCCCCCGCCAGGCTGCTCACCCGATCCGCTGCCCCGTCCGATCTGGGCACGACTTGGCAGATCGCGCGGTACGGTGTGCGCATGACCAGATCGATGCGCGTGATCCTCGAGATCGGCAGGGCGCCGCGCCGCATCGTGGCCGGCGCCATGGACTGGCCGGGGCTCGACCGGTGGGGCAAGAGCGAGCCGGCGGCCGTCGCCGTCCTCCGCACGTACGTCGACCGCTACGCACCGGTCGCCCGGCGCGCCGGGCTGGACGCCGGGTTCGCCAAGGAGGCCGGGACGGTGGAGGTCGTGGAACGCGTGGCGGGCTCCACCTCGACCGACTTCTGGGGCGTCGCGCACGTCCCCTCCCAGATCGAGCACGAGCCGCTGTCGACCGACGAGCTCGAGCGCCGGCTCGTCCTCCTCGCGGCGTGCTGGGCGTACTTCGACGACACGGTCGAGCGGGTCTCCGGCGAGCTCCGCCCCGGCGCACGGAGCGCCGGCCGGACCCGCGAGCAGATCGTCCGCCACGTCTATGCGACCGAGCCGGAGCAGCTCACGCGGAAGATCGAGGTCAGGACGCCGAGGGAGGCGGTCCTGACCCCGGATGGGCTCGACCTGCACCGGCGGCGAACGCTCGATGCCATCCGCGAGTACCACCGCGAGGGACGGCAGGCCCGCGCTTGGCCGCTGCCGTTCCTCATCCGGCGCATCGCCCACCACGTGGTGGACCACGCGTGGGAGCTGGAGGACCGCGACCCTACCCAGTGACGAGGCGGCCGAGGACGGTCCCGGCCCGATCGTCAGTGCCTGCGATCACCTGGAGCCGGCAACAAGCCTTTCGCGGTCGAAGAGCGGCGATACCGCGCGCCAGCCCAGCACATCGGCGATCAAGAGCAGGGCCGCGAGGCTGACCGCGAGGCCCAGCGTCGCGTGGATCACGTTGAACGCGATGAGCGAGGTCACAAGGACCAGCGGGAGGCTCCCGAGCAGGCTGAGCTGCTGGGCAACACGAACATCGCTGGCCCGGGTGGAGAACGCAAGGCCGATCCAGACCGAGAGTGCGCCGAGGAGTGGCGTGAACAAGACCTGGGCGAGGATGTCGGGAACCTGGATGATCGCCGACGCCACACTGGGCTCGGCAAACAGCGCGACGAGGGCAAGGAACAGCGCGTAGACCACGTATGCGATCGCGGCCGACGGCACGAGAACGGCCAGCGCCTTGCCCACGAGGAACTCCTCTCGCCGGATCGGGGTCGTGAGCACCGGCTCGAGGGTGCCATGCTGGCGTTCGCCCGCCACCGCGTAGCCCGCCAGCATGGGTGGTGTGAGGACCGGGATGGCGAGCATGTACAGCAGCAGGTGCATCTGGCTGAGCGATGCCGACGACACGTCGTGCGCAAGGAACACGACGAACAGCGGCTGGATGAGGAAGATGAGCGGGAAGATGGCGATCGCCACGACGATCGACCGGTTGCGCCGATATTCCCGCAGCTCCCTGTGGAAGATCGCTCGAACGCGTCGCGTGCTGAGATTCACCGGCCACTCGCCTCCACGTCGTCGCTGATCAACTCGAGGTAGACGTCTTCGAGCGAGTGCTGCGACTGGCCGATCTCCAGGACGTCGGCGCCCGCCGCCACCAGCGCCCTGGTCACCGCCGGAGCGGCAACCGTGGGGTCGGACACCGTGAGCAGGTAGCTGGCACCGCCGTCCGAGCGCCAGCCGTCGACGGCCGGCAGACCGGCGAACACCTGCGTGGGCTCACGGATCGGTGCCGCGGTCGTGATCGCAATCGTTCTCGGGAACAGACGGTCCCTGAGCTCGGCTGGCCGGCCGATCGTGCGCAGGGTCGTGTTGAGGATCGCCACACGGTCGCACAGGCGCTCCGCCTCCTCGAGCCGATGCGTGGTCAGGAAGATCGTGACGCCCCGCATCCGGAGCCCGACGATCAGCTCGTGGACCTCTCGTGCCGCGACCGGGTCGAGGCCTGCGGTTGGCTCGTCGAGGAACAGCACTTCCGGGTCGCTGAGCAGGGCCCTGGCCAGGGCGACCCGCTGGCGCAGGCCTCTCGACAGCGTCCCGCAGGCATCGCCTGCCCGGTCGGTCAGGTTGACCAACTCCAGCGCATTCGCGATCCGCTCGGAGGCCCGGGGCACCTCGTACAAGTCCGCGAAACACTCGAGGTTCTCGGCGACGCTCAGGCGAAGGTACAGGCCCGGTGACTCGGGCATGACCGCGATGCGGCGGCGGATCTCCACGCCGTTCTCGGGCGTGAGCGGGAGTCCGGCCACAGTTGCCGAGCCGGACGTCGGCGTGAGAAGCGTGCCGAGCGTGCGGACGATCGTCGTCTTGCCGGCGCCATTGGGGCCGAGGAACCCGAACACCTCACCGCGCCCCACGGTGAAGGAGACGTCGTCGAATGCGAGACGGTCACCGAATCGCTTGGACAGATGATCGACCGAGAGGGCGACATCCGCGCCGATAGCGACAGACGGCGGCACCTCGCCCCGGTTGCTTTCCGCTTCGCCCGGACCCAATCGATGCGATCCTCTTCTCTGCCGCGCCACGAGGTGCAGGAAGTCATTGTCACCGGCGCCACTCGACCTCGCCAGGGCCGCGCAGGTCCCGTCTGGCCCCGTAGGTGTAGCACCGCAGGCGAATAGACCGCGCCGGCCACCCCATCCGCCATTCGCGAGTGAAGCTCTGCACGGTCAGCGGTGTCGTCACGAGCCGCGGGTAGCCGCTGCCGCCGGTGGATCCGTTTCCGATGCGTATGGGACGATCAGGGCGAGATTCCGTTGGGTCCCGGGAGGATGGGCGTGACCTGAACCGCGCCTTCGCATGCTTCCAGAGGGACCACCGCCATACCGAACTGGCCGGTGCCAGGCAAGACAACCCGGACCCCCGCCGATGTCGGACACGCGTTCACATACGGCTCATCGGCAGTTGGCCCGGATGGATTGTCGGTGGAATACACCTCGAACGACGCGTAGCCATGCGGAGAAAGCGCGACGAGGTGCGGGATGATCGGCCCGAGTAGGTTCACCGCCACGATGGCATGGGACGTGTGCGTCGAGAGCAGCCGCCCGGTCCCGGAGACGAGCCGGAGACCCGGATAGCCCAGCAGCGTGCAGCCCGAGGCGGAGAGGTTCTGAAGCCTGATCAGGACATCCACGCTGCCAGCCGCGGCGCCACGCATGACCCCGCTCATGTGCAGTTGATCGGTGGAGCACGTCGGCCACCGCGACGCCGCAGCCGGGGCCGCCGGATAGATGTGGAGCGTCGCCGTCGCGGCCGACAGGTCGACGGGAATGGTGGGATCGCAGCCGGTGACCGCGGTCACCTTGACCGCGAAGTCTCCGCCGTGGCTGTAGGCATGAACGACGAAGAGCCGGGCGGTGCATGAACCGCTCGCCGTGGTCGAAGAGCCGTCGCCGAAGTCAACGGTCGCCGACGCCATCAGCAGCCGCGCCGGTCCACCCGTCACCGAGGTCGTCGCCGAGATTGCGATCCGGTCGCCGGGGAACGCCGGACTCGGTGTCACGTAGAGGTACACGGGCTCTGCGGGGAGTGGCTCGGTTGACGCGGGTGCTGGAGTGGGCGCCACGGAGACTTCCGATGACGAAGTCGCGCTGCCTGACCGCGTCGGCGAGGCTGGAGGTTCGGGCGACACGGAGGTGACAGCCGAAGGACCCGCCGAGCGGGTCGGAGACGTGACGGTGTTCGCACACGCCGACAGGATGAGCGCGAGGCCCACCAGCAGCGTCCCAGCGGTCACCCGCGGCATCTGGAACCCCCAGTCGTTCGGCAATCCGCGCAGGCGACGGTGGGTCTGGGACGGGCGAGGAGGAAGACGACCACGCCGAGGGCGGCACCAGCGGCGTCGACGACACGACGGTAGCCCCGCCTCTCGTAGCGGACGGCCACGTGCTCGGTCCTCTCCGTGCTCGACGGCGTAGTCACCCACCAACCGCGTGGGCGACCTCGGGCATGAGAAGGCGACGAAGCCGACCATCAGACCGGCCACCCCCGCGGCGTCAAGAGCCGGTTGTCGCACGCCCGCGCTCGACGGCTCTGATCCACAAGTGGAGACCGAGGGACAAGTCAGCGGTCCTCGCTCACTACGAAGCGGCTATGCGCGGCACCCCGTCCGTGCCACGTCTATCGGCGAACTCAACCACCATCCACGCGATGTCAGCCGGGATCAGATACCAGCCCCCGACAAAGCCGAGCAGGAACAGGACAGGCAGCAGGAAGGCTGGGAGGACCATCCGCTCATGTCGGCTTGCAGGTCGGTCCCTCGTCACGATCCACAGCATGACCAGCAGGATGCCCCACACGAGAACGTAGGGCCACCCGGCGAGCCCACCTGCGAGCAGGGGAACACCGAGCGCCGCAGCCGCGATGAGCCACGGGATGGTTCGGATGCCGAGTCGCACATCCACCTCCCGGAGCGGCGACGGACGCCGATGCCCGTCCATCGATGATAAGCACAGGATCCTCCAGGCGCTCTTCGA
>JARLHH010000052.1 GCA_031292335.1 Candidatus Limnocylindrales bacterium
GCCGGTCGCGTCGATCGCGGTCTTGAGCGTGACGAACTGGGCGCCCAGCGACTCGGCCTGCTCCTTGGTCTCGGGGCGCACGTCGTACGCCTTGACCACGGCCCCGAGCCGTCGCGCGGTGCCGATCGCCTGGAGCCCGGCAACGCCGATCCCGAGGATCAGCACGTTCGCCGGCTTCGCCGTCCCGGCCGCGGTGGTCAGGAGCGGGAAGTACCGCCCGAACGCCTCGGCCGCAACCAGCACCGCCTTGTACCCGGCGATGTTCGCCTGCGACGAGAGGACGTCCATCGCCTGCGCCCGCGAGAGCGTTCGCGGGATCGCGTCGAGGCTGATCGCGGTAACGCCCCGGTCAGCAAGCGTCTGCATGAGCGCCGGGTCGATGAGCGGGGTCAACAGGCCGACGAGAGCCTGGCCGGAGCGGAGCTGGGCAACCTCTTCGTCGCTCGGCTTCTGGACCTTCACGATGCAGTCAGCCTGGGCATACAGCTCTGCCGCGGTGACGATCGTCGCGCCGGCCTCCACGTATGCCTGGTCCGGGAAGGCGGCGGCCGTGCCGGCGCCGCTCTCCACGAGCGTCTCGATGCCGGCGGCCTTGAGCTTGGCGAGGGCCTCCGGCACCAGCGCCACGCGGCGCTCGCCGGGCAGTGTCTCTCTCGGAACGCCTACTTTCATGGGGGCTCCTGGGGTGAGGGGAATGGCCTACAGGATACCCCGGCCCCGGTCGGGCCGGAGCCGATCCCGTCAGCTCGGTGTCATCTCGACCCCGTCGCCCTCGAACGCGGCGATCGCCCGGCGGAACTCATCGGGGATCGGGACGGGCCGGCGCGTCTCGACCTCGATGAACACGAGCGTCATCCGTGCGGTGCACATCAGGCGCTCGTCGTCGACCCGGTATGCGGCGCCCTCGACCGTGACGCTGCTGCTGCCGATCCGGATGGTCCGCATGTGGACGTCCAGCAGGTCGTCGAAGCGGGCCGGTGCCTCGTATGTCACCTCGAGGGAGCGCATCACGAACTCGCGCTCGCCCTGCCAGTACCCGTGGAGCCCCAGGTGGCGGTGGTACTCCAGCCGCGCGATGTCGAAGAACGGGAGGTACCGCCCGTAGTAGACGACTCCCTGGGCATCCGTGTCGGAGAACGAGACACGCGACAGCGCCGCGTACTTGAACGGCGGGTGCCGGTCCGACAGGCGGCCGGTCTCGAGGTTCGTCACCGGCGGATCTTACGATGGGCGGCCGCTGGGCACGGACGGGCGTCGGGCGCCTCCCACCGTTGCACCCACGGCCACCAATGCCCGCTTCCGCAGCTCCCGCGTCCCCTTCATGTGCGATTCCGCACGAGGGCGAGTCATGGCGGCCGCGGACAGCGCGACGGTCGCCGCGGAGGGCCGCGCCCGTCTGCGCTACGCTGTCGACCGCGCGCCCGTAGCTCAGTGGATAGAGCATCTGACTTCGGATCAGACGGTCGGGGGTTCGAATCCCTCCGGGCGCGCCA
>JARLHH010000302.1 GCA_031292335.1 Candidatus Limnocylindrales bacterium
GCCCCAGTAGGCGACGCTGGCGCCGCCCAGCGGGTCCACCCCGAGATGCAGGCCGGACGTGCGGATGGCGTCCATGTCGACCACGGAGCCGAGATCCGCGACGTACGTCCCCATGAAGTCGTAGGCGCCGGTCGCGCGGCGGGCCCGCTCGAAGGGCTCGCGGCGCACGCTGTCGAGGCCGTCGCCAGGACCGCCGGCCAGGATCGCGTTGGCCTCGCGCTCGATCGCGCCGGTGGTCGCCGCGTCGGCCGGTCCGCCGCTGGGCGGGTTGTACTTGAAGCCGCCGTCCGCGGGCGGGTTGTGCGATGGCGTCACCACGATGCCGTCGGCCAGCCCGCTGCGCCGGCCGCGGTTGTGGACCAGGATCGCGTGGGAGACGGCGGGCGTCGGCGTGTACCCGTCCCCGCTGTCGACCCGGACATCGACGCCGTCGGCGACGAGCACCTCGATGGCGCTCTGGAACGCTGGCCCGGAGAGCGCATGCGTGTCGCGGCCGATGAACAGCGGACCGTCGATCCCTTCGCGGCGCCGGTACCGGCAGATCGCCGCGCTCGTCGCGAGGATGTGCGCCTCGTTGAACGACGTCGTGAGCGAGGAGCCGCGGTGGCCGGACGTCCCGAAGGCGACCCGCTCCGCGGGGACGGCGACGTCGGGCCGCCGATCGTAGTAGGCGGCGACGAGCCGATCGACGTCGACCAGGAGCGACGGATCCGCCGGCAGGCCCGCGTGCTTGCTCACGGCCATCGTGGGTACCTCCGGGGGCTGGGGACGGGCACCCGCGGGAATGATCCCCGGGTGCCTCCGGCGGGGATCAGCTCTCGGGCGGGATCGGCTGCAGGTCGATGGTGCGGACCTGGCGCGTGCGCCCCGCCTCGGTCCGGACGACGGCCGCCGGGATCGCCCCGTTGCTGAAGCGCTCGATCACCGCTGCCTCACCGGCATAGAGTCCGCTGCCGCCGATCCGGACGCGATCACCGACCGCGAGTCCGGGGCGGCCGGCCCGGGCAGAGAGGTCGATCGCCACGACGGTGGGCCGGACATACGGCTCGCCGGCAAGTCCCGGCGGCGGCGCCGGCCGGTTGGCGGTTCGGGCGGGAGGGTAGGTGATCTTGCGCTTGCGGGGCGGCATCTAGCGCGTCCGCCCTGTCCGCGCCGGCGCCGGCCGGCCCTGGGTGTCCTTCGTCATTCGTCCCTCGCTGGTTCGGCGATCGCTCGATCGCCCGGCAGGACGCAGTGTACGGCAGCCGTGCCCGGTGCCAATCCCGTGCGTCCGGTTGTGCCTGCGAGTTGGCCGGCCGTGTCTCCGGATTGCCCCGTCGCGGCGGCGGCGCGGTAGACTCCTGTCCGTCCGGTCGCGCCGTCGAGGGCGGCGTGATTCGGCTGCCTATCGGTGGATCACGTGTCTGGCCTTCGTAACGCCGCACGCGTGGGGGTCGGCGTGCGCGACCTCCAGCTGCGGGCGCTGGAGTTCGTGGGCCAGCTGGACCCGGTCGTTCTGCGTGACCGGCTCTCGCTGGCGGGAATCGCCGTGCTCGCCTGGTTCGCGGCCTACGGCGGGTCCTGGGTCGCCTACGACGCCTACGCCTACTGGGCCGTGAACCCCAGCGCCCCCTACCACTTCGACTTCAGCCCCGACCAGTACGGCGCATTCCGATACAGCCCGGCGATTGCCCAGCTCTTCTCGGTCTTTCACCTCCTGCCCTGGCCGGTCTTCGCGATCGGCTGGTTCGGCTTCCTGGCGCTCGTGGTGGCGTGGCTCGGCCGGCGCTGGTCACTGGCGCTGCTCGTCTTCATCCCCATCGTGTGGGACGCCTACCTCGGCAACATCGAGATCCTGTTGGCCGCGGCGATGGTGCTGGGGTTCCGCAAGCCCGCGGCCTGGTCGTTCGTGCTCCTGACCAAGGTGACGCCGGGCATCGGGCTGCTCTGGTTCGTGGCCCGGCGCGAATGGAGGAACCTGGCGATCGCGCTGGGCGCGACGGCCCTGATCGTGGGCGTCTCGTTCGCCTACTCCCCGGGGCTCTGGTTCGACTGGCCGAAGTCGATCCTGGAGGTCACCGGCAGGCCGGCGCCGGTGGCGACGGTCGCTCGCGTCCTCGGCGCCGCGCTGCTCGTCATCTGGGGAGCCCGGACCAACCGGCCGTGGACCGTGATCGTCGCCGGCACGCTGGCGCTGGCCTGGCTGGATCTCAAGACCACCGCCCTGCTCGTGGGTCTCGCGCCGTTCCTGCCGGCCCTCCCTGGCGACGAGGGTGCTCCGGCCGTCCTGCCGGCGCCGAAGGCATCGAAGGCGGGCGACGCCGTGCCGGTCCGCGCCCGGACCTGACCCGACCACGACGCTGTCGAGGGACACCGCGATGACCGTTGTCGATCCCACCGCGCCGGCCGGCCCGACCCGCACGGAGACCGATTCGATGGGCGCGGTGGAGGTCCCGGCGGACCACTACTGGGGGGCCCAGACCCAGCGGTCGCTCCACCACTTCGCAATCAGCCGGGACACGATGCCGGTTCCGATCATCCACGCGTTCGGGATCCTCAAGCGGGCCGCGGCCGAGGTGAACGCGGACCTTGGCCTGCTTCCCGTCGAGGCGCGCGACCTGGTCGTCCGCGCGGCGATCGAGGTGAGCGATGGGTCGCTGGCCGCCGAGTTCCCGCTCCGGGTCTGGCAGACCGGGTCGGGCACCCAGTCGAACATGAACGTCAACGAGGTGATCGCCGGGCGCGCGAACGAGCTGGCGACCGGCGTCCGGGGCGGCAAGACCCCGATCCACCCGAACGACCACGTGAACATGAGCCAGTCGTCGAACGACACCTTCCCGACCGCGCTCCACGTCGCGGTCGCGACGGAGATCGAGCTGCGCCTGTTCCCGTCCGTGGCCGCCCTCCGCGAGGCCCTCGACGCGAAGGCGCGGGCATGGATGGGGATCGTGAAGATCGGCCGGACCCACCTCCAGGACGCCGTGCCACTGACGCTGGGCCAGGAGTTCTCCGGCTACGTCGCGATGCTCGACGGCGACCTCGCCCGTCTCCGGGTCGTGCTGCCCGGGCTTCACGAGATCGCCCTGGGTGGGACCGCGGTCGGGACGGGGCTCAACGCCCACCCGGAGTTCGCGGCCAGGTCGGCGGCCCGGATCGCCGAGCTGACCGGCCTGCCGTTCGTCTCCGCGCCGAACAAGTTCGCCGCGCTGGCGGGACAGGAGGCGACCGTCTTCGCGTCGGGCGCCCTGAAGACCCTCGCCACCAGCCTGATGAAGATCGCGAACGACGTTCGCTGGCTGGGCTCAGGACCGCGAGCCGGCCTGGGCGAGCTGCGCCTGCCGGAGAACGAGCCGGGCTCGTCGATCATGCCGGGCAAGGTGAACCCGACCCAGAGCGAGATGCTCACGATGGTCGCCGTCCAGGTGATGGCCTACGACGTCGCGATCGGGATCGCGGGCAGCCAGGGCAACTTCGAGCTCAACGTCTTCAAGCCGATCATCGCCCACGACCTGCTCCACGGGATCGAGCTCCTCACGGACGGCTGCCGATCGTTCCGTGAGCACTGCATCGAGGGCCTGGAGCCCGACGAGGAGCGGATCGCCGATCACGTGGCCAGCTCGCTTATGCTCGTGACGGCGCTCGCGCCGCACATCGGCTACGACAGGGCGGCCAAGATCGCGAAGAGTGCGCACCACGCGGGCTCGACGCTCCGGGCCGCCGCGGTCGCGTCGGGCTTCCTGACGGCCGAGGAGTTCGACGCCTGGGTGAAGCCGGCGGAGATGACGCGTCCGACGCTGAAGGGCTGAGGCGCGCCTTTCCGTCTCGCCTCGCCCTTCCGGCCCGGCCTAAGCGCGACGCGTTCAGCGCGACGCCGCCAGGATCGCGGCGACCTCCTCGTCGGTGAGGACGACGGGGTTCGTCCGCATGCTGCTGCCGCGGCTCTCGGCGACGAGCGCCGGGAACGCGTCGGCGTTGACCCCGAAAGCGGTCAGCCGGGGGATTCGGAGCGCGGCGGTGAGGCCGTCGAGCGTTGCGACGAGCGCCGTTCGCGCGTCGTCGTCGGTCCGCAAGCTGGGGGCCCCGGGGGGATCTCCGGCCAGCAGGCGGCCCGCCTCCGCGTAGCGGGCCAGCGCCGGCGACCCGGGGGCGCGCTCGGCGAGCGCGGCGAGGTTCGTGCGGGTGACGGCCGCCACGAGCGCGCCGCAGCCCGTCCCGTGGTGAACCCCGAACCGCGCCCCCAGCGGCGCGACCAGCCCGTGGACCGCGCCCAGCCCGGCGTTGGCGAGCGCGATCCCGGAGCAGAGCGCGGCCCACGCCATCGCCCCGCGCTCGGGGACCGTCTCCGACGTCGCCCGGCCCGCGAGCGCGGCCGTGTGCCAGGCGGGCAGCGCGGCGCCGATCGCGGCCAGCCCGCTCCGCGCGACCGCGTCGCTGAACGGGGAAGCGCCGGTGCTCGTGAACGCCTCCAGCAGCTGGGTGAGCGCGTCCATCCCGTCGCCGGCGATCACGGCCGGCGGACAGCCGGCCAGCAGGTCCGGGTCCAGCAGCGCGACCGCGGCCACCAGCCGCTCGTCGCGGAAGGACTTCTTGAACGGCGGGTCGTCCGCGGCGGCGCCCGGCAGGCGGCCGGAGATCACCGCGTTTCTGGTCGCCTCGCTGCCGGTGCCGGCCGTGGTCGGCACGGCGATGAACGGCGTCGCCGGCCCGGGGTAAGGGAGCCCGCGCCCGACGCCCTCGAGGTGGTCGAGCACGGACGTGCCAGTCCGGAGCAGTCCCGCGATCGCCTTCGCGGCGTCGAGGGCGGCACCGCCGCCGATTCCGACCACGACGTCCGGCGGCTCGCGCCGGCGATCCGCCACCGCGCTGTCCACGAGCTCCGGGCTGGGCTCGCCGGAGACCGCCAGGTGGTCCCAGGCGAGGCCGGCGGATGCCATCCCTTCCAGGAGCGGCGTCCACGCACCTCCCTCGCGGAACGACCGGCCGCCGGTCACCAGGAGCACGCGCCTCCCGTATCCCGCGGCGATTGCCGACAGCTCCGAGATCCGGCCCGCCCCGAAGACGATCCGCGGCAGCCGCGAGACGCCGAACGGCCCGACCGGCAGCGGGCCGGAGGCGGCCGGCCACTGCGGGAGCGGGCCGCTCACGGGAAGTCGGGCAGGAGGCCGCTGAAGGGCTCGGCCCGGCGCGGCTCTGCCATCCAGCCCGCCACCACGGCCCTCCACGCCAGGTAGTGGGCCGTCTCCTTGTGTGCCGCCGCGGCCGCCGCGTCGCGGTACGCCTCGTACAGCACGAACCGGGTCGGGTCGTCCGGCGCCTGCAGGACGTCGAACCGGAGGCAGCCCGGCTCTGCGACGGCGCCGGCGTGGTTCGGCCGGGTCGCCTCGATGAAGTCGGAGACGTGATCGGGGAGCACGTGGACGTGGACCAGCGTGACGAGCATCGGCGCAACCTCCTGTCTGGAGCGTAGCGCGCAGGCGCGCGCGGTTCGCGCCAGAATCGGCGAGTCCACGTGTCCCGGCATCACTCGCAGGAGGCCAGCATGGCCGAGTCCCCCGTCCGCGTCGCCTACTACTACCGGACCCGCTGGGGAAGCCACGCGGAGTTCGTCGAGCTGTTCACCCGCAACCACTGGCCGATCCTGCGCGAGCAGCTGCGCAGCGGCCGCTTCCTGGACGTGACGCTCGACGTGCCGCGCTTCCACGGCGACGGGCGGGCCGACTGGGACGTCCTCGTCACGATCGTCTACCGGAATTGGGCCGCGATGGAGTCGCACGCTGAGGCGGAGATCGCCGCTCGCCTCTTCCCGGACCAGGCCGCCTACCGCGCCGAGGAGCAGCGCCGCTTCGCGCTCCTGGACGCCCACTGGGACGTGCCGCTCGAGCCGGTCGCGCTGCCCGCCTGACACCCAGGCCGGGGCGAGGCCGGGCGTATCCCGTCCGGCCGCACGGTCCGCGGCAGGGGCGCCGTCGCGCGCGGGGCGACGTCACCCGATGCCGCCCGAGGCGTCAGCCGGCGACGATGCCCGCCCCGTCCACCGCATCCACAGCGTAGACCCGCGGCTGGAGCCCGGTGCGCGCCCGGTACCGGGCGTCCACCGCCGTCCGGA
>JARLHH010000053.1 GCA_031292335.1 Candidatus Limnocylindrales bacterium
CGAGCTTCCGGACCTGGGTCTTCCGGATCGCGGCCAACCGGGCCAGGACGCAGGGCGGGCGCGAACGCCGCGACATCCCGCTGTCGGCACTGCTCGATCCGGCGGACGACCCAGGCGGACCGGCCCTGGATCCCGAGCGCTTCCTGGCGCCGGGCGATGAATGGGCGGGTGGCTGGGCGGTTCCGCCCCATCGCTGGGCGCCGGACGCGGAGGCGCAGCTTGTCGCGGGGGAGACGCGGGCGCTGATCCAGGATGCGCTCGACGAGCTCAGCCCGGCGCAGCGGATCGTGATGACGCTGCGAGACATCGACGGCTGGAGCTCGGAGGAGGTCTGTGCGGCGCTCGAGCTCACGCCGGGAAACCAGCGGGTCCTGCTCCACCGCGCCCGCTCCCGCGTGCGGGCCGTGCTGGAACGACACCTGGCGGCCACCGATCGTGCGTAACGGACGGCCACCGGATGGAGACAACCACGAGATGAGCAGCGACGGGACTGCCAGCCGCGGATCGGAGGCCTCGCTCGGACGGCCCGATCCGGCAACGTGCGTCGGGGTTGTCGAGCTCGTGACCGAGTACCTCGAGGACGCGCTGGAGCCGGACGTCCGGGCTCGCTTCGAAGCCCACCTCGACGACTGCGAGGAGTGCGAGGTCTACCTGGAGCAGATGCGGGCGACGATCGTCGCGGCGGGCAGGGTGGACGTCGAGCACGTCCCGCCCGCGACGCTGGACCGCCTGGTGGCCGCCTACAGGGCGGCCATGCGAGCTCGAAGGAACCCGGGCGCCCACGGCGTGTAACGCGGCAGGCGGCCCCGAGACCGATCCAGCGCTGGCAGACGGACGTTCTGCCGCGATCCCAGGGGGCCACGATGACCGACCAGCGACCCGACCACGGCCACTTCAGCGACGGACAGGCGACGCTCCCGCACGACTCCGCGGACGAGCAGGCCGGCGACTTCAGCGAAGGCCAGGAGCGGATGCACCCCGACAAGACACACCCGGGCAGCTTCGCCCACGGGCAGGAAGGTGAGCACGGCGACGACGGCACGCCCGGCACGTTCGCCGACGGGCAGCGCTCCGCCTGATCACGAACCCGGGGGATCACGGCCCGCGCTCGAAGGAGCGCGGGCCGCACGATTCCCGGCAGCCGCGACACCCGGCGCGGGGACCGATCGGATCGGTGCCTCCAGCGCACAGACGCGGCACGGGTGTACGTTGGACGCACGCTCCGACTCCGAAGAGCCGGATCGGGGGCTTGGGCGAGCCCGCCGGGGGCGTGGGACTGCCCGATCGGCGGGGACACGGTCGGCTTCGTGCGCGGGATGGAGAATCCTGACGCAAAGGGCGCTCGAGATTCCCGTGGACGTCCTGATCGTGCGTTTGGCGCACGGCTCCCCCCGCGGAGGCAACCGGTGGTCGGGTTCTTTGACAACGCGTACCGGGACGGCGGTGTCCCCACCTGGGACATCGGGCGGCCGCAGGGCGCGCTCGTCCGGCTCGCCGCGAGCGGCCTGATCGTCGGAGACGTGCTCGACGCCGGGTGCGGGACAGGCGAGAACGCGCTCCATCTCGCGGCGCTGGGGCACGCGGTGGTCGGCGTGGACTTCGCCGCCGCCGCGATCGAGCGGGCGATGGCGAAGGCTGCGGACCGTGGCCTCCCCGCCGAGTTCCTCGTGGCCGATGCGCTGGACCTCGCGGCGCTTGACCGGGCGTTCGACACGGCCATCGACGTCGGCCTCTTCCACACCCTGGGCGACGCCGAGCGGGTGCGCTACGTCGCCGGCCTCGCGGCGGCGCTCCGGCCGGGGGGCCAGGTCTTCCTGCTCTGCTGGAGCGACCGCAACCCGTTCGGGCGCGGCCCCCGACGGATCTCGCGCAGGGAGATTCGCGCCGCCTTCCGCGACGGCTGGGTCGTCGAGGCGATCGACCCCGAGTGGCTGGATTCGCGCCTCCCAGAGGGCCGAATCCACGCCTGGCTGGCGCGCATCGCCCGCGCCGGGGCCGCGGGCTGACGCGGGTCGCGGGCGAGGCGTGAGCTGGCGCCGATTGCCCGCCGTGGCACGCTTGCGGCAGGCCGGGTATCCTCGGCCCGTGAGCCATCGCGTACCGCAGATCGGATGCCGCTGCTCCTGTCGCCGGCGAGCCCCGGCCCAGGGTGCGCGCGCGATCTGCTGCTGACCGCCGGACACCCACCGGGACTCGCGACCCCTTCCGCCTAGGAGCGGCGAACGCCGTCGCTCGCCGCGATCGCCTTTCCGGAGGTCCCCGTCCGTGCGCCGCACCCCTGCACCATGAGCCAGCTCCACGACCAAGCCCACGCCTTCGCCGCGCTGCTCGCCGAGGAGCGACTGGGAAGCGACCGCGGATTCCCGCTCAAGCGCGACGTCGCCGTCTTCGTCGACGAGCTGCTGGGAATCCTGTTCGGCCAGCTCTCGGAGGGCGCGGCCGGCACCGCGGACGAGCTGCAGGCCCGGCTCACGCTCGCGATTCGCGACCTGCGCCATCTCGTGCTGCCGCTCGCCAGGCCGGGCGAGGCGGACCGGATCGTCGACGCGTTCAACGCCGCCCTCCCGAGCATCCACGATCGACTCGAGCAGGATGCGCGGGCGATCACGGAGGGCGACCCGGCCGCGGAAAGCCACGACGAGGTCATCTCGGCCTACCCGGGATTCCTCGCGATCGCCATCCACCGGCTCGCCCACGAGCTGTGCGTCCTGGGGGTTCCGATCCTCCCGCGACTCCTGGCCGAGGTGGCTCACACGCGGACCGGGATCGACATCCACCCGTGCGCCACGATCGGCCGCTCGTTCTGCATCGATCACGGGACCGGGATCGTGATCGGCGAGACGGCGCTGATCGGCAACGACGTCAAGCTCTACCAGGGCGTCACGCTCGGCGCGCTTTCCGTGGCGAAGGGCGCCGCCGGCACCAAGCGCCACCCGACCATCGAGGATCGGGTCGTGATCTACGCGAACGCCACGGTCCTCGGCGGCGACACCGTCGTGGGCCACGACAGCGTCGTCGGCGGGAACGTCTTCCTGACCGCCAGCCTGCCGCCCGATTCCGTCGTCTACCAGACCAGCCAGGTCCGGGTCCGTCGCGTCCGCGACGGGTTCGACGACTCCGATTTCGTCATCTGAAGGGAGCGCGTTCCATGAAGGCCGACACCATCCTCGCCACCATCGGCGAGACGCCGCACGTCCGGATCAACCGCCTGTTCGACCCCCGCGTGGAGGTCTGGGCGAAGCTCGAGCGGGCCAACCCGGGCGGGAGCATCAAGGACCGCATCGCGCTGTCGATGGTCCAGGACGCCGAGGCGCGAGGGATCCTGCACCCGGGCTCGGTGGTCGTGGAGCCCACCTCGGGCAACACCGGGATCGGTCTGGCCCTGGTCTGCGCGGTCAAGGGCTACCGGCTGATCCTGTGCATGCCGGAGTCGTTCTCGATCGAGCGGCGCAAGCTCATGACGGGCTACGGGGCAGAGCTGGAGCTGACGCCGCGCGAGCTCGGCATGAAAGGCGCAATCGCCCGCGCGAACGAGCTGGCGGCCGAGATCCCCGGGTCCTGGATCCCCATGCAGTTCGACAACCCGGCCAACGTCGAGGCGCACCGTCGCACGACCGCGGCGGAGATCGCGCGCGACTTCCCGGAGGGCGTGGACTACCTCGTGACCGGCGTCGGAACCGGCGGCCACATCACCGGGTGCGCCGAGGTGCTCAAGCCGCTCTGGCCGAAGCTCCGCGTGTACGCGGTGGAGCCGACCCTCTCGCCCGTGCTCTCGGGCGGCACCCACAGCCCGCACCCGATCCAGGGGATCGGCGCCGGCTTCATCCCGGGCGTGATGCGGCCCGAGCTGCTCGACGGCATCCTCCAGGTCGCACCGGAGGACGCCATGAGCTACGCGCGCCGCGCCGCCCGTGAGGAGGGCCTGCTCATCGGCGTGTCGTCGGGCGCCTCGCTGGCGGCCGTGGCGCAGCTCCTGCCACAGGTGCCTGACGGGGCCCGGATCCTGACCTTCTCGTATGACACGGGGGAACGCTACCTGTCGGTGGACGCGCTCTGGGGCTGATCCCGCGCGGGGCCGGACGCACCCGGCGCGCGACGCGGTCAGCGCGGAGGAGCCCCGGGCGTGCCGGCCTCCTCTTCCCAGTCCGTCCACGGGACGGGATGCCCGAACAGGTACGCCCTGACCGCCGTCCCCACCGTGGGGTGGAAGGCCGCGTCGCCCAGCCGTGCGTAGATCCCGTAGCCCTTGAGGCGGTCCTTGACCGTGCCCTTGAGCTGGGCGAAGTGGAGCTCCACTCCCTCGTGCGCCAGGTCCGTGATCAGCGCGTCGAGGGCGTCGGCGGCCGTCGTGTCGATGTCGGTCACCGGCTCCGCCGAGACGACGAGCCAGCGGACGGGGGGATCGGCGCGGCGGACGACCGCGCGTGCCCGGTCGCGGAAGACGTCCGCGTTCGCGAAGAAGAGCGGCGCGTCCCAGCGGTAGAGCAGGAGACCCGGCACCTGGCGCGCATCCGGGTGCCGGGAGACATCGTGGTAGCCCTTGTAGTTGGCGACGCGGCCCAGCACCGCGTCGTGGGGCCGCCAGGCAAGCCGGATGAAGTTGATGAACGACAGGCCAACGGCGATCCCGATCCCGGGGAGGACGCCGAACACCGCCACGCCCAGGAAGCTGACGATCGACAGCCCGAACTCCGACCGGCGGAGACGGAGCAGGCGGCGCACACCGTCGACGTCGAACAGGCTCAGGGCCGCCGTGATGACGATCGCGGCGAGGGCCGCCGACGGCAGGTTCGCCAGGAGGCCGGGAACCGCGACGAGCAGGACCACGACGACGCCGGCACCCACCAGGCCCGTCACCTGGGACCTGGCGCCGGCCGTTTCCGCGACGGGCGTCCGCGTGGCGCTGCTGCTGATCGGGAAGCCGCCGAGAAGCCCCGAGGCGATGTTGGAGACGCCCAGCGCGGCCAGCTCCTGGTCCGGGTCCACCGACTCCCCGCGGCGGGCGTTGAACGTGCGGGAGTTCACGCTCGTGTCGGTGAACGCGAGGAGGGCAATGCCGAGCGCTCCCGGGGCGAGCGCCGTCAGGTCGGCGAGGCTGACGGCCGGGATTCCCGCCGCCGCGAAGCCGCGCGGGACCTCGCCGACCACCGCGACCTGGCCCGCGAGCCCGAATACGGTCACGCAAAGGGTGGCCAGGACGACGGCAACGAGGACGCTCGGGAGGCGGGGTGAGACACGACGGACGCCGAGGATGACCGCGAGCGAGCCCGCGCCGACCACCAGCGCGACCGGCACCACGCTGCCGCCGGCAACCCCCTGGGCAATGCCGATCGACTCCCCGAGAAAGTCGGACGAGGAGACCGAGAAGCCCAGCAGCTTGGGGACCTGGCTCACGATCACGGTCAGGGCGATCCCGTTCATGTACCCGACCCGAACCGGGCGCGAGAGCAGGTCGGTGAGGAAGCCGAGCCGGGCCGCCGCGGCGGCGACGCAGATCACGCCCACCATCAGGGCGAGCGCCGCCGCAAGCGCGACGGAGCGCCCGGAATCGCCACCGGCGAGCGGGATGATCGTGGCCGCCATCGGGGCGATGAGCGCCGAATCCGGCCCCATGACCAGGACGCGGGACGGCCCGACCAGGAAGTACGCCACGAGCGGCCCGACCGTCGCGTACAGGCCGGTGATCGCCGGCAGCCCGGCGGCCTGCGCGTAGCCCATCGCCACCGGCACCATGATCGTGGACAGCACGATCCCGGCCACCAGGTCGGCGCGGAACGCCGACGGTCCGTACCCCCGCAACGCGGCCAGGATCGGGAGCCAGTGCCCGATGCCGCGCCGCGGGGCGCGCGGCGGCAGGGTCTCCGGCGGCGAGCCGAACTCGGACGGTTCGACGGACACGTCCTCCCCACCCTCGAACCGCGGGCGCCGATCGGTCACAGCGCGCCGCGACGCGGCCATCATGCCGCACGCGAGGTCCGTCGCGAACGACGGGATTGCGCGATGTCCTGCCGACCCCGAAGATGCCGAGCGTGACTGCCGCGCCCGCTCCATCGCCGTGACGCGTCCTGGCCGTGCCTCGGCGCGTCCGCGGACAGCACGCGGACGGGGCCGGCTGGCGCTCATGGGCGCGGCCCTGGTGCTCGGAATCGGGTCGTGCCAGCTCCCGAAGCCGCCGCTGCCGAAGCTCCAGTCCGCGGTGGTCGAGAACGTGCGCGCCGGCGCCGCCGTCCTCGCCCCGGGGAGCGCGGAGCGAAGTCGGGGCTGAGGCGCCGTTCGGCCGGAGTCGGGAGTCGCGGCCCCGTGGTCGGGCACGCTGCGACGGGTCCGCGGGCGGAGTGGCTGCAGCCGACCGGGAGCGGCAGGCGACCGGGAGTCAGCGGGCCGCCGGGATCGCCCCGCGATCTGCGAGAATCGGCCGGTGGCCGATCGCGTGAGCGCGGGGATCCTCCTCTATCGAAGCCGGCCGGGCCAGCTCGAGGTGCTGCTCGCCCATCCCGGCGGGCCGTTCCACGTGACGAAGGACCTCGGCGCGTGGTCCATTCCCAAGGGCGAGATCGAGCCGGGCGAAGACCTCCTCGACGTGGCCCGCCGCGAGTTCCGGGAGGAAACGGGCCATCCCTCGCCGGCGCACGACGCGATCCCGCTGGGCACGGTTCGGCAGCGCGGCGGCAAGCTGGTCCACGCATGGGCGCTGGAGGGTGACCTCGACCCGGCCGCCGCGCAGAGCAACACCTTTACGCTCGAGTGGCCGCCGGGTTCCAGGCGGTTGGAGGCGTTTCCGGAGATCGATCGCGTCGCCTGGTTCGACCTCGGCGAGGCGCGGGCTCGCCTCAAGGACGCCCAGGTTGCGTTCCTCGATCGGCTGGTCGAGGCGCTGGGTCGCTGATCCGCTGGGTCGCCGAGCCGGCGGGGTGGTTCAGGCGGGGAGGTTCAGGCGGCCGGCCCGAAGACTCCCAGGCTCACCATCCGCCCGGCGAGCTCCTCCAGCATCGTCGGCACGAACTGGCGAGCAGCGTCCCAGGAATGGCCGAGCGTGGACGGGATGATCGCCATCGACGCGCCCACCGAATGGAGCGCGGCGGCGAACTCGGCCATCTGGGGGCCGTAGAAGCCCTGCGTCGGGTCCGCGGTCATGGTCACGAAGAGGCGCGAGCCGAGCGCCGGGGGGATGCGCGGCACGACCGTCATCGGAGATGTCGCGGCGATGATGGCCGGGTCGTTGTTGAACGGCCGCCAGGCGTTCGGCGTCGTTCCGGAGTGGATGCCGGACACGAAGTAGCCGCTGAGCACGACCGCGGAGTTGAACACGTCGGGGTGGTGCGCCAGGAGCGCGGCCGCGCAGTAGCCACCGAGGGAGAAGCCGAAGGTGGCGCGTGACGCCGGCGTGGCGATCGTGCGGAAGCTCGTGTCCACCCAGTGCACGAGATCGGTGGCCATGAAGCGGTCGATCCATTCGGCGCCGTCGTAGCTGTCGGCGCACTCGCTGTCGGCGTAGGGGCCGCCGAAGTCGCTCACGAACACGACGATCTCGGGCGGGATGGCGCCGCTGGTGATCAGGGAATCGAGCACGCCCGGAAGACGCATCCCGTTCTGCCAGGTCGCGATCGCGTCGGGGGCCTCGTAGATGACCGGGTAGCGTGCCGAACCGTGGTCGTAGCCGGGCGGGAGGTAGACGTCGACCGCGATCGTGTCTCGGATCCCACCCTTCCACGGCGCGGGGAGCGTGACCGACGTCACCCGGCCATGGCCGGTCGGGAGCGAGGTCGCCCATGGGCGCGCCTTCGAGACGGCGCCGGGCGTGACCAGCGACCCGCTGATCGGCCCCGCCACGAGACCGGCCGGATAGGTGGAGGCGGCCACGGGCGTGCCGGCCGCGCCGCTGGTCGAGGGATCGGTGCCGCCGGCGGCCGCCGAGCCGGGCGCCGAGCCGGGCGCGGAGCCGGACACGCCGACCCCGCTCGCTCCGTCCGACGAGTCGAACAACGCCGGCACGCCGACCGCGTCCTGGCGCATGTGGACGTCCGGGTCGTAGTTGAGCATGTCCCCGAAGACCGGCAGCACGGCCGCCACGATCGCGAGCGACAGGAGCACGGCGATCGCCCCGGCGAATCGCGCCCGGGCACGGACCAGGTCGCCGCCGCGCACGAGGTCGCCACCGCGGACCAGGTCCCGGATCGTGACCACCGCGGCGATGACCCGCCGGCGCGCCTCCCGGGCCAGGATGGCAGCCGCCCAGGCCGTCACGGCGAAGGCGACGACGAATGTCACGATCGAGAGCACCCACCCGAGCGCGTCGAAGGTGCCCTGCGTCCCGCTCGCGTTGAGCGCAGCCCGCGTCTCGGAGAGCGCCGTGTGCCAGAACCCGCGGGTCCCCGCCAGCAGGCCGGCGAGCACCCCGAGCGCCGTGGGGGCGCCCGCGAGCGCGAGGATGGCGGCGGCCATCGCGGCCGCGATGAGCGCGACCAGGAGGTTGGCCCGGTCGGGGTCGAATCCCATGATCTGGAGCGTGTCGTTCGTCGCTCCCGCGGTCCCGCTCAGGTAGAAGAGCTCGACGGCGACGGCCGCGACGACCAGGCCGACGAGCCAGGGCGCCCGCGGCCGGAGCCACTCGCGGTACCGCCGCGATGGGGCGGCTTGATCCTCCGTCACGCCGCCACCTCGTGGCGGCGTGACACAGCTCGCCCGGCCCACGCGAACAGCGGCCGCACCTGGCCCACGATCGCGGTCCAGGCGACCGAGCGCAGGCCCCCGACGTGGAGCCCGACCAGCGCGATCGCCAGCGCCGGGAGGTCGCGGCGATTCTCGAGCGCGACGTAGCGCGGCTCCCAGCGCGGGTCGAACTTGCCCTTGAAGAACGCCAGGCCGCGGACGTCGTAGGAGCCGCGCACGAGCTCGGCCGCCCGCGCGAGGCCGCGCTCCTCGGTGACGGCGGACGCGTCGTCGAGGCCGGCCAGCGGCGCGAGCCCCAGCGAGAGCGTGGGGGCACCCGTCTCGCGGAGACCGGCTGCCGCCTCCGCGAGACAGCCTTCCAGCGCGCCGGGCGTGCCGCCCGGTGCCCGTCGGAGAAGGTCGAGGACCCAGCCGCCGTCGGCCCCCGTGGGACGGAAGGTGGCGAACGCGATCGCCGCGCCGTCCGGGTCGGTCGCGACCGCGACCGCGATGCGGTCGAGCTCGGCAGGATTGAAGTACCCGATCGTGAACCCGAGCCGTGGCCCGGCCGCGGCGGACCACAGGCGGTTGATCTCGACCATCGACGGCTGGAGCGCCTCGCGCTCCCCGGCCGGGATCCCCGAAGGATAGAAGTGGAACGCGATGCCGCCCCTTCGGGCGCGCGTGATCGTGTGGCGGAGGTTCGCGCGCTTCGACCCGCTGAGGTCGAAGGTCGTCAGGTCGACGATCGCCTCGTGGCCGACGCGGAACGGCCGCAAGCCAAGCGCGAGCAGGTCGGCCCGGCTCTGGCCGGAGGCCTGGTAGACCGCCGGGATCTCGTCGCGCGCCCGGCAGCTGGCCACGAACGCGGCCCAGGCGGCGTGTTCGGAGCCTGCCGGTCCCGTCGGGTCGCCGAGCGCGATCGCGAAGCGCCCGTATCGTCCGCAGACGATGACCGCGCCTTCGCTCGTGGTGAAGTGCTGCTTGTCGGATCCCATCTGGAAGGGGAGCAGGGCGCCGCGGCCGTGCTCCCGGAAGATGCCGTCGACCTGGGCCTCCTCGGCCGCACTCGGCACGACCGGCGGGACGGGGCGGAGCGCAAAGAGGGACAGCGCCGCGAGCGGGAGCCGCACCGCGAGGATCAGGCCGGTCAGGATGCCGTCATGGCGGGCGAGCCCGGCAAGCGGCCGCACCGAGTTGAACGAGAGAACGTCCGCGAGCGTCCCGGTAACCGCGGACAACCCGGACTCGGGGTTCATCCGGGCGTGCGGGAAGCTCAGCGCCAGTGCCACGTCGCCAATGGAGGCGAGCCCGGCGAGAACCGCCAGGGCGAGGATCCGCCGTCCGGGGCGGCCGAGGCGGATGGAGTAGCGCCCGCGGCCGGCGACCAGCACCGCAACGCAGCCCGCGGCGATCGACGCCGCGACCGGGTGATGGAGCAGGACGCCCTGCGCGAACCCGGCCGCGCCGAAGATCATGACCGCCAGCTCCCAGGAGAGCCGCTTGCCGCGCCGGAGGCCGATGGCGAGCGCCACGAGGGCGATCGCGCTGAGCACCGCCCCGAACGCCGGGGGCTCGACCGGGCTGAGCGGCAGCACGGCGTCGAAGATCCGCTCCGCGCGGCTGCCGGCTGGCACGAAGTGCGCCGCCGCAAGCATGGCGGCCGTCGCGGCGAGCGCCAGGGCGAGTGACGGCCCCGCACTGGTCAGACGGGCCAGCCGCTCACTCGATCGGGCGGGAACAGGTGTCGCGAACATCCTGGGCGAGCCATCCTCTGGGCCGGTGGGTGACGGTGCAATGTCACCACGACCGGGGACGGCATTCAACAACGCTTCAGTGACGTCGGCGTTGAGATGCCTTCATGTCGGCGGGGGAAGGCGACGATCCCTGGTCCGCGCAAAGCGGACGGGGTTGCGGCCCAACTGATACAGCAAACAGGATGCGTGAAG
>JARLHH010000303.1 GCA_031292335.1 Candidatus Limnocylindrales bacterium
CCATGTACTTCGAGACCCGCACGGTCCCGGGTCGTGCCACGCGGCCCAGGTCGTTGCGACCCAGGTCGACGAGCATGACGTGCTCGGCACGCTCCTTCGGATCCGCCGCCAGCTCCTCGGCGAGACGGGCGTCGTCGGCAGGGGTCGCCGCGCGCGGCCGCGTGCCGGCAATCGGGTGGGTGGTCATCCGATCCCCCTCCACCTGGAGGAGCAGCTCCGGGCTGGCGCCGACCACCTCGAACGCCGGGGCGCGGACGAAGAACAAGTACGGGCTGGGGTTCACGCGCCGCAGCGCGCGGTAGAGGCCGATCCCGTCCACCGGGCGCCCGTCCGGGCCGGCCGGCAAGGCCCGGGTCTCGCGCCGCGCGAGCACGACCTGGATCGCCTCGCCGCCGGCGATCGCCTCTTTGGCGGTCCGCACCGCCGCTTCGAACGCCTCGCGGCCGAGGCTGGTGCGGGCCTCTTCGCGTGGCGCCGTCGGCAACCCCACCGGCGCGGAACCGGCGCCTCCGCCGACCACTCCCGAGATCTCCGCCGCGGATGGACGGGCTGTCTGCTCGAGCGCTTCGAAGATGGCGCGCTCCGCGATCCGGTAGCGCTCCTCCAGGCGCGGCGTCTCGGTGTGGAGGGAGGCGATCGCGCTCAGCTCGTGGGTCAGGTGGTCGAAGACCAGGACCAGGTCGGTCTCGATGAAGCTGGCCAGCGGGACGCCGACCGGATCGGCCGCCGGGAGCGGGACGCTCGGCTCGAAGACGGACACCGCGTCGTACGCCAGCGCGCCCACCGCCCCGCCCGTGAACCGCGGCATCCCGTCCCCCGGCTCGACCGCTCTCCTGGGCAGGAAGGCCCGCAGCGCCGCAAGCGGATCCGCCGCGGGGAGGCTGGTCATCGGGAGGTCCGGCGCGTAGGCCGTCACGCCGACCGGCCGGTCCTGGATGCAGGCGATGCCGTCGCGCACCTCCAGCAGGCGGCGCGGACCGATCCCCAGGAAGCTGTAGCGGCCGAGGCGCTCGCCGCCCTCCACCGACTCCAGGAGATACGCCGGCGTCACCCCGTCGTCGAGCCGGAGGAACGCGCCGATCGGGGTCTCGAGATCGGCGTCGCGGGTCGCGCGGAGACGGATCGTGTCCACGCGGCCGGCGAGGCGCTTGACCTCGCCGAGGCTGAGCGGGTGCTGGGTGGACATCGTCCGCGGACCTCCAGAGACAACGAAACCGACCTTCGTCCACTCGGGACGAACGGCCGGTTCGACCATCCGCGGTGCCACCCGATTTCGGCACTGCCGCGCTCACCTGACCGACGGGGCGGTGGGTCCGTCCGATCGGCGCTGCCCGATATCGCTGGCGCCCTGCGCCGGAGCCTACTGGCGAGGGCCCTGCCCGCACGTTCGGTCCGGAGGCTCCCGGGTCCATTCACCGCCGCCGCCACCCCGGTCTTCCACCGGCCGCCGGGTCTCTATGCCGGCGCACGACGGGTACTCGTCCCGTTCACAGCCCACGTCTTCAGTTGCCGCGGAGTCTACGGGGCGCCTGCCGAAACGGTCAAGCGCGAAGTCGGTCCCGGTGTCGAGCCCGGAGCCGAGTGGGGGCGGGTCCGAAGCCGGCCCGGAGCCGATTCCGGGGTCGACCCGGCCGTCGGAGCCCCGCCTTCGACCGCCCGATAGTTGCCACGGTGTTCATCGACGGACTCCGGGGCGTTTGTTGGGGCGGGAACGCCGGCACGGGATCGGCCGCCGGCAGAGAGCAGGCGGGCGGGGTCGCTCCCCCGGCTTCGGATCACGCTCGAGCGGGCTCCACGCGGGCCTTCGGATCGTCGCGAGTCCGGGTCCCTCGGAGTTGACGGGCCGGCCTGTACAGGAGCTAACACCCCGGCAACTGGGTACGTCGAGAGCCGGGTCGCTGCCAGGCCCGGCAGGGACCGACAGGCCGCGGTCGAGCGCCGACCCGCGCGAGAGCCCACGGCATGGCGGAGAGGGTGGGATTCGAACCCACGGGGCTTGCGCCCGACGGTTTTCAAGACCGTTCCGATAGACCGCTCCGGCACCTCTCCGCGTGGTCGAGGACGGTCACCTGACGCGACAGCGTTGGCGTCAAGGGCCGCGCACGCGAACCCGTTCGGGAGGAAGGGTACCAGCCGTCGTCGGCGAGATCGAGAGACGTCTGCTCGGACCCCTCTTCAATCACGCAGGTTGGGTTCGGCCTGCCGTGAGATGCGCTCGCCCGTGGGCTCCGGTCGCCTCGGGACGAGGGAGGCGCACCCATACGGGCCGGGCCGCCAAATGCTGACGACGCGTCAGCGTTATCCGGGGTCAGGATCGGCCACCAGCCATCCAGGGTCGGTTCGGGCGGTTCCTCGCTCCTGGCGGGACCGCGGCTGCTCAGGGCGGCTTCGGTTCGCCAATTCAGGCGAGCGGCACCACACGTGCGAGGGGGCGCCGAACGCACCCGGAATCCGGTTTCTTGACCCGACCGCGTCGAACGCGCCTACGGCCGGGCTGCATGCCTGCTCGTCCTGGCCGCGACCCGAGGCAATTGTGGGCCCGCGCTGGCGCCTCCCACGTCGCACATCCAGGCTCGGCCGGCAACAGCCCTAGCAGACTTCGGCGATGACCGTCCCGGTGCCAGCGTGGCCAGGGTTCGGCCCATAGCCAGGGTCGGTCTTGACGACCACGATGTGGACGGTATTGCCCGAGATCGTCGAGCCGGACTTGGAGTAGCTGCCGGTCACGATCACGCCCATGTAGGTTGGCAACGGCCCCGCTGGCGGTGACGCGCTGTTGCCCGGGTCCGTTCTCCAGGTGGCCCCGCAGGTGGGCGTCGTGGGCTGCGGAGCGAATCCCTTGAAACTCGCGACACTGGCTCCGGTGGAGGTCGGGTTGTTCTTCTGCCATTGAGCGCCCCAGAAGTTGACCGCGCTGCCAACCGTGGTCTCCCGGTCGCCGATCGCGAACGCTCCACCACCGGGAGCAAAGGCGAACACCAGGACGTTGGCACACACGGCCTTCGTGGACCTGCCGCCGAGATCGGCGATCGCGGTCGTCACCGCGAAGAAGCCGGTTGCGGCGTACCTGTGGCTGCCATTGACGCTGTACGTCGCGTTGCCCGGACCGCCGCTGATCGTGCCGATCGAGCTCGAGCCATCACCCCAGTCGATCGTCGCCGAGAAGTCGCTGAGGGTACCGGTGGAACTGGCGTCGGTGAACGTCGCTGTCGGTCCCCCATAAGCCTGGGTCGTGAATGACGGCATCGCGCAGGCAGACGTGAGCGGCGCGTCGGCGACGTTGACCGTGAATGTCCTCGTGCTCGTGAGACCGGACGCATCGGTCGCCGTGAGGATCCCGCCATAGGTTCCCTCCTCCGCGAAGGTGTGGAACGGCTGGGGGCCGAAGGCCACCCCGCCGTCGGAGAAATCCCACCGCAGTGCCGGGAAGCCACAGATCGAGCTGCTCGCGGTCCCGTTGAACTGGATCGGGATGCCCTCGCTGCCCGAGTACGGCGACGGTCCGGCGTTTGCGATCGGAGGGACGTTGTTTGGGGCGAGCGT
Source organism: Candidatus Limnocylindrales bacterium (assembly GCA_031292335.1). Taxonomy (GTDB): domain Bacteria; phylum Chloroflexota; class Limnocylindria; order Limnocylindrales; family CSP1-4; genus CTSoil-043. The sequence continues at coordinate 3,544 of JARLHH010000303.1, forward strand.
CCCGAGCGTCACCGACGTGTCAGGCGCGGTCATCGGGAAGGAGATGGCCGCCGATGGTGTTGTCAGGCTCGCGAACGACCCGAGGTCGAACAAGTCAACGTCGGGACCGATGATCGGCGACAGGACGGCCGACGCCGTGAGTGCCGTCGTCGTGCCGAGCGATTCCGACGGCGAGACGGCCCCGTTCGACGTGAGGTGGTAGACGACCCCGTCACCAGCCGGCTGGGTGCACGACAGAGGCTCGGCATCAGCGACCGTGGATGGGGAACTGCCGACCCACGTAAGCGGGGCGGCGTCGCTCGGGCCGCCGCCGACGACCTCTACCTGGCGGAGGGTCATGACGCCGTCGCTCGCGACCGAGAGGTCGAGCGACACGACGACCTTCAGGACGACGTCGACGTCGGCGACGTCGGCGACCGAGAAGAGCGTGTAGTCAGCGATGTCGGTGGTTACGGCGCCGGACGTGCAGTCGCGCGGGCTCTCGCCCGGCAGCGGAATCGTGCACGGGAACGTCCACGTCACACTCTTGGAGAACCCGGACGTGTCTCCTGTCGGAGCGAAGTTCGAGCCACCGGTCGGATCGCGGAACAGACCATAGGACCCGCTCAGGATCCCGGACGCCGTGACCGACCCAGTGTTGTTCGTCAGGGTGTCGTTGAGGTTGAGCGTCTGTCCCTGGCGCAGGAGCGCGTCGTCGTAGGCGACGGCGACCGAAGACGGACTCGCCCAGCCGAGCTGGTCGACCGTGGTCGTGACCGAGGCCCCGAAGGCGAACGAACCGCCGTCCCCGGTAAATGCCTGAGCCAGTGGGTCCGGCACGCACGCGTCGCAGGCTCCGGTGACCGTGTAGGTCACGCCTGGGTTCGTTGAGCCCGTGAAGCTCAACCCGGTTGACTGCACCTGGTTCGCAGCAAGCGCGGGTGCGATCCCGACCGTCATGATCGCCAGGAGACTGGCGAGCGCGACGAGCACGCTCCTCCGCTGTCGTCCGCTCATCGTGGGGCGTCCTCCGATCTTCGCGAGGCAGGCCACCCTGCCTTTTGCACACCGTCGGGGTGAGCGGGCCGCCAGGCCCGCGTGAATCCGCAACGCGAGCCCTTCCAGTCGAGGCTGTTGCAGCTTGTCATGGATGCCTCCATCCAGGCCCGCGCCGGCTACGGCGACGTGGGCGACGCAGCCGCGGAGCCGAGGCCGCTCAGGTCCGGCGTCGTGTTCCCGCTGCCATAGATGCGGTTGCAGAGCGTGCCGAGCGCGGCTGCGATGATTCCATTGGCGGCCTCGCCGATGTTCGACGTGCCGCCGGCTGCTTCCTCCAGCGCGGCGACACCTGGCACGCCCTCGTCCGTGCCGAGGCTCACCGCGCAGAAGACGTCGCCCTTGAGCGCGTCCGGTTGGTCGTCACCGGTGTCGCGGGCCGCCTTGTCGCCGATCCCGGGAACGCTGACCGGCGTGGTCATGCCCTGGACCTCCTGCGCGTACCCGGTCGTGGCCTCGTCCCCGCTCAGGACGAGCACGTCGACCGCGCCATCGGACGCGGTGCCGAACACGCACTGCTGACCCTCGCCATCAAGCCCCGCCGCGGTCACGGTCACGGTGGTGATCGGATCGACGAGCAGCGGCTGCACGTCCGCCTTGGTGAGCTGGCTGCAGGTGACCGCCGTGCCGCCGGCAGCGCCGGGCGAGGCCTGCGGGGCCGCGCTCGCTGCCTGGCCGCCGGACGACGAGCCGCC
>JARLHH010000304.1 GCA_031292335.1 Candidatus Limnocylindrales bacterium
CAGACCAAGCGCATCGCGATCTACCAGCAGTTCCAGACCCTGATCCACAACGACAATCCGTACTATTTCCTGTGGGCAGACGCGGCCAACGCGGGCCTGTCCAAGTCGGTGACTGCGGGCACGAACAGCGTCGTGAACGACCCGACGATCGACCACACAAGCCCCGAGTACTTCTGGAACCAGGACACCTGGACCATCACGGCGCAGTAGCAGGGATCACGCACCACACAGCGTGAGACCGCCGTCCGGGGTGAGCCAGCCGGCTCACCCCGGACGTTCTTGTCTGGCGCCGGCTGGCTTCGCCCAACCGGACTGACGCGGCACCGAGCGAGGAACCGATCGCATGGCGAGCTACATCCTTCGCCGCCTGCTCCAGGCGATCCCGATCGTCATCGGGATCAGCGTCGTCTCGTTCCTCATCGTGCACCTGACCCCGGGCTCGCCGGTGGACAAGTTCCGCACGCCGCGGGTGAGCCCCGAGACCATCAACAACCTGATCCGGTTGTACGGGCTGGACCAGCCGCTTCCGACCCAGTTCGTGAAGTGGTTCACTCACTTCTGGACGTTCCCGTTTGACAACTCGGCCTGGGGCTACTCGTTCACCGACGGGCTCCCGGTCCGCGACAAGATCTTCGCCCGGATCCCGTCCACTCTGTGGCTGACGGGCGTGTCGCTGCTCGTGACCGTCATCATCGCGGTCCCGATCGGCGTGCTGCAGGCGATCCGGCAGTACAGCTGGTCCGACAAGATCATCACGACGTTCGAGACGATCGGCTATGCGATGCCGACGTTCTGGCTGGGCCTGATGCTCAAGCAGACCTTCTCCGTGCAGCTCAACCTCTTCCCGCTGTTCGGCGAGAACAGCTTCGGCAAGAATGGCGACATCCTGGACCTGCTCTGGCATCTCGCGCTGCCGGTCACCACGCTGGCGATCATCCAGATCGCGGGCTGGAGCCGCTACATGCGCGCCTCGATGCTCGAGGTCCTGCGCCAGGACTACATCCGCACGGCACGCTCCAAGGGCCTGACCGAGCGCAGCGTCGTCTTCAAGCACGCCCTCCGCAACGCCCTCATCCCGATCGTCACGCTGCTCGGGCTGACGGTGCCCGCGCTGCTGTCCGGGGCCGCCATCACGGAGACGGTCTTCTCCTGGCCCGGGCTCGGCTGGCTCAGTGTCCAGGCCGTGACCGACCGCGACTACCCGGTCGTGCTGGCAACGGTCATGATCGGCGGCGTCATGGTCATCCTCGGCAACCTGCTGGCCGACATCGCCTACGCGGTCGTCGACCCGCGCATCACGTACTAGCTGTGGAGGCGCGGGCATGACACGATCCGAGGGACTCCCCGTCCCCGGCGCGCTCCCGGCGCAGTCGACGGCCGAGGTCGACGAGGTCGACCTCGTCCCGGTCCGGACCTACTGGCAGCTGGTCCGCAAGCGCTTCCTGCAGCACCGCATGGCCACCATCGCCCTGGTGCTGATGCTGGTCCTCGTCACCTCCGCGATCGTCTTCCCGATCATCGGAGGCGACGCCTGGTACAAGACCAGCCTGACCTACGGCCCCAACGATCCTTCGTCGCTCAGCGCGCCGCTCGGCTACGACAACCTGGGGATCAACATCTTCTTCCGGCTCATGAAGGGGCTGTACACCTCGCTCACGATCGGGTTCTTCGCGGTCCTCATCATCGCCGGGATCGGGACCACGGTCGGCTCGATCGCGGGCTACGTCGGCGGGTGGGTGGACAACGTGCTGATGCGCGTCGTGGACATCGTGCTGTCGCTGCCGACCTTCTTCCTGGTCCTCATGTTCGTGGCGTTCATGGGCTCCGGCAACGTCTTCGTGATCATCTTCGCGATCGGCCTGACCGGCTGGACCACCGCCGCGCGCCTGGTCCGGGCGGAGTTCCTGCGCCTCCGCGAATCTGACTTCGTCCAGGCGGCGAAGGCGCTCGGCGCCAGCGACCGGCGCATCGTCGTCCGCCACATGATCCCCAGCGCCCTCGCGCCGGTCGTCGTGGCGTCGACGCTCGGGATCGCCGACTCGGTGGTCACGGAGGCGGCCCTGTCGTTCCTCGGTTTCGGCCTGCGGCCCCCCGAGGCGAGCCTGGGCAACATGCTGACGAACGCCCAGGACTACTTCTATCGCCAGCCGCTCTGGATCTGGTACCCGGGGATCACGCTGATCCTGGTGGTCCTCGCGGCGAGCTTCCTGGGCGACGGCCTGCGGGATGCCCTGGATCCGCGCCAGCGGATCGAGGCGTGACGCGATGACTCGGCAGGACGACGGTACCCCGCTCCTTGCGATCAAGAACCTCCAGACCCATTTCGCGACGGCCGACGGCCTGGTGAAGGCAGTCGACGGCGTGAGCTTCAGCATCCGGAACGGGGCCACGCTCGGGGTCGTCGGCGAATCCGGCTGCGGCAAGAGCGTCACCGCGCTCTCGGTGATGCGGCTCATCGAGCGGCCCGGCCGCGTCGTCGGCGGGGAGATCCTGTTCGACGGCAAGAACCTGGTGGACCTGCCCGACGACGAGATGCGCGAAGTCCGCGGCAACGCGATCTCGATGATCTTCCAGGAGCCGATGACCTCGCTGAACCCGGTCTTCACCTGTGGCAGCCAGATCGCCGAAGCGATCTCCACGCACGGCGGCATCACGGGCGACGAAGCCCACAAGCGGGCGATCGAGATGCTCACCCAGGTGGGGATCCCGGACGCCGCCCGGCGCGCCGGTGAGTACCCGCACCAGCTGTCCGGTGGCATGCGCCAGCGGGTCATGATCGCGATGGCGCTTTCGACCAACCCGGATCTCCTCATCGCGGACGAGCCCACCACCGCGCTCGACGTCACCATCCAGGCCCAGATCCTGGAGCTGATGAAGGCGCTTCGCGAGCGGAACCGCATGGCGATCATGCTCATCACGCACGACCTGGGCGTGATCGCGGAGATGGCCGACGACGTGGTCGTGATGTACGCGGGCAAGGTCGTTGAACAGTCGGACATCCTCACGGTCTACGAGCACCCGCACCACCCCTACACCCACGGCCTGCTCGCCTCGATCCCGCGGCTGGGCGAGAAGCGGGAGCGCCTCGAGGTGATCAAGGGCGTCGTGCCGAATCCGCTCAACCTCCCCGCCGGCTGCCTCTTCAGGCGGCGCTGTCCGAACGCCATGCCGATTTGCGAAGTGGCGCCGCCGCTCCAGGAGATTGCACCGGGTCACCTCTCGCGGTGCTGGCTGACGCCCGCCGGCGATCCGCCGTCGGTGGGTGAGGCCCCGGGGACGGACGCCGCGCTCGTCGCCGCGGCTGCGCTGAGCGTCGAGCAATGAGCCTCGACCAGGCCGCCGTGGCTGCCCCCGGCCCCAACCCGTCTGCCGCGCACGCGCCGTCCGGCGCTGACGAGCGGCTCATGGTCGTGGAGAACCTCTACAAGCACTTCGAGATCCGCGGCGGGCCACTCGGAATCGCCCGCATCGGCGCGGTCCGGGCGGTCGACGGGGTGAGCTTCAGCGTCGCGAGGGGCGAGACGCTGGGCCTCGTGGGCGAGTCCGGCTGCGGGAAGACGACGCTGGGCAAGGTCATCCTGCGGCTCCTGCCGCCGACCTCCGGGCGCGTTGTCGTGAATGGCAAGGTGCTCTTCGACCTCCCGACCCGCGCGGAGCGCAAGGCCGGGAGGAAGGCCTCGTCGCTGAGCGGCCACGCGATGAAGGAGGTCCGGCGTGACCTCCAGGTCGTCTTCCAGGATCCCTA
>JARLHH010000305.1 GCA_031292335.1 Candidatus Limnocylindrales bacterium
ATCGCGATCAGGATCGTGGCCGGGACGCGGCTGTGCAGGCGCCCGGCCAGGAGCGCCCGCAGCGCACCCGGCAGCGACGCCACCAGGTTCACCGTGATCGCCACCGGCGAGATCGCCAGGTTGAACAGGAACTCGTCGCCGGGCTGGGTCGGGTCCAGGGAATATTCGAGGATGCGCCGCTTCGGCATGAAGACGTAGGCGGAGAAGACCGCGCCGAAGGCGAGCGCGAGCCCGCCGGTGATGTTGAGGAACGGGGTGAGGAGCCGGAGCGTGCCCGGGAACAGGTCGGCCACTGGCGCGTTCGTGGCAGGATCCACCATCCAGCCGGGGGCGGCCAGCGTCGTCGTGAGCATCAGGCCGATCGACAGGACGCTCGCGCCGACAACCGCGAGCGCCGCGATCCGCGGCCAGCGATCGTCCCCGAAGTAGGTCGCGACGGCCACGGCGATGGCCAGGATGCCGGCCGCGATGAAGTACAGGATCGGGGAGCTTCCCGCCCCCGCGTAGTTGTAGCGCTGCTGGGTCAGGAACGTGAAGAGGCCGGCCAGGAAGAGACAGAACGCGAACGCGTAGCCGAAGCGGGTCCGCCCGAGGAGGAACGCGGTCCCCAGGCCCAGCCAGCCGGCGGTCCAGACCGCGCCCGCCAGGTACCAGGTCCGGTAGAGCGGCTCGTTCCAGCCGCTCGCGGCGGCGATGGTCTCGCAGCCGCTGGCGATCCCGAAGAAGAGCATCCCGATCGCCCAGCTGAGCTGGAACGCGTGACGCCGCACCCGCCACTGGTCGGCGAGCGCGACGGCGAAGACCAGGGCGATCAGCGCCGTGATGCCGGGGATGACGATGCGCATGCCGTGAAGGCCTCCGAGGGGGCCCGGGTGGGCCGGTCAGGCCGGGACGAACTCGTGGTCGTCGTGGTGCAACCCGTCGCAGAGACCCCAGCGCGGCGTCTCGCCGGGGATCGCGATCGGCCGCATCAGCTCGCGGACCGCGGACTTTCGGCAGAACAGGTTGTCGCGCTCGCGCATCCAGCGCCTGGCGCAGGCCGGGTCCGCGTGGAACTGGAACGGGCCGGGGTTGATGGGGGTCCGCCCGGACCAGGCCGGCGGGATCTCCACTGCCGTGATGTCCATCACGTTGACGCGGAACGGGACGCCCTCGATCACCTCGCCGCAGCCACGACAGCGGCTCGCGACGTTGTCCTGCTGGATGGTCGGGATGCGGATCCCGTTGATGTCGAACGGCACGCCGTGATCCTAGCAGAGGCACGCCGGGCGACGACCGCCCTCGGATCGGCGTGCCCTCACTCCTGCCCGGGCACTGCCCCGAGGGCGGCCAGCACCTCGGCCGTGGAGCGCACCCGGCCGATCCGGGCGAAGACGGTCCGGAGCGTCTGCGCGTGGTCTTCAGGGCTGCGCGCCGTCATCGCGTCCTCCACGAAGACCTGCTCGTAGCCGCGCTCGTAGGCGTCGCGGGCCGTGCTCTCGACCCCCACGTTGGTGGAGATGCCGGTCAGCAGGATCGTGTCGACGCCGCGCCGGCGGAGCTGGAGGTCGAGCTCGGTCCCGTAGAACGCGCCCCACTGCCGCTTCGTGATGACGAGATCGCCCGGCTCCGGTCCGAGCTCGGGGACGAGCTCCGCCCAGTCGGGCGGACGGGGCCCCGGGTGCCAGGGGGCCGGCATGTCCGTCCGGGGGCGGAGAGCATCCCGGCCGTCCGTGGACGGGGTGACGCGGACGAGGACGACGGTCCCTCCGGCCTCCCGTAGCGCGTCGGCAATGGCGGCGGCCCGTGTCACGACGTCGCTCGCAGGATGCGGGGCCGTCGGCATCGCGACCGTGCCCTGCTGCAGGTCGATCACGACCAGCGCCGTGCGCGCCGGTGTCAGCTCCAGGTCCATGGGCGCGGGTGCTCCCTTCAGGCGTGCTCGACGTTCTCGACGACGACCGGGGCGCCCAGGCCGGCGCCGCGGTCCCCGGGTGCGCCGGGCGCCACCCGGCCCACCTCGTCGTCATGGATGTATCGGGGGCCCCGCAGCCATGACGCGGCCGCGGCACCGAGCGACAGCACGACGCAGACCGTGAACGCGACGTGGAGCCCATCGAGGAACGGGCCGGCCAGGATCTGTGGGAAGAACGAGGTCCCCAGCACCGTGGAGCGGGCGGCGCTCGGCAGCGCGGCGAGCGCCGACGAGGGGATGAGGGTCGCCATGGGGTTGTAGCCGAGGAACGCCGCGAACAGGGCACCGATCGGCGGGATGCCGGCGATGCCGGTCGCGACGCCCGCCGGGATTCCCACGGCGGTCAGGTGTCCGTAGAGGACGGCCGGCAGGTTGGCCGAGAGGCCGGCGACAACAAGCGTGAAGATGAGCGTCATGCTCAGGCTGGTGGCCACGTTCTGGAACGTCGCCCGCATCCCCGAGGACGCGCCTCGGTGCTCGGGCGGGACCGCGTTCATGATCGACGCGGTGTTGGGCGCCGCGAACGCGCCCATGCCGATTCCCATGCCGAGCATGAGGAGCGCGAAGGCGGGGTAGTCGAAGTCGGCGGGCAGGAGCAGGAGCCCCCCGAAC
>JARLHH010000306.1 GCA_031292335.1 Candidatus Limnocylindrales bacterium
CAACCCGCGACCGCGACCGCGGCTGGACCGGCGGCGGCGCCGACCGGAGCCGGCGCGCGAGGCCTGCCGGCGGTCCAGCGGCTCGGGGAAGGGATGCCGGGAGGTCCCGACGGTCGGGCAGGACAGGCGGCCAGCCTCCGCGCCCAGGCGGTTGCCTACGACATGGCCGGCGGGTTCGTGGAAGCCGAGGCGCCCGTCGCCCGGACGACCTTCGACGGCATCAACGCCGTCATCGATGCCTTCGAGGCCTACGCCGAGGATCAGGTCGCCCAGATCGACGCCGTCGTCGGGGCCCTGACCGGCGGCAAGTCCGCGTTCCAGTTCATCCGCGACGCCGTGACGGCCGGGCTCGACGACATGAACCGGAAGCTCGCGATGGTCCAGCAGCTGGGCGCATCCGCGACGAACGCGCAGGCGAGCGCGAAGTCGATCGCCGAGACCTGCGACAGCCTGCTCGGCAGCATCGACGGGCTCGTGATGCCGAGCGTCCACATCCCCGAGGTCGACCTGGGCGAGGGCATCGTCGCGAGCGCCGCTTCGGCTCTCGCCAACACGGCGGCGGAGGCGGCGAATGCCGCCCTGGAGCTGGCCATCTCGGGCGTCTCCGCGGCGCTCGAGACGGCGAAGGACGCCGTCCGCGCCCCGATCCTGGACATCAAGGGCCACGCGGCCGACATCGGCGAGTGGCTGGCCATCCTGGCTACGAAGTGCACCGAGATGATCGCCACGCTGCACGACCGCATCGCATCGTTCAGCGAGGGGCTCGGGCACTGCTCGAACGTGACCGAGGTGATCGACCTGATCATCGGCCAGGTCAGCGACCTGACGGGCATGCCCCGGTTCACGGTGCAGGATATGCGGAACACCTGGAACGGCATCGGGGGGTACATCGACCAGTTCGCGGCGCTCGGGCCGCAGCTCCACGAGCAGGCGGCTGCCCTGCGCGAGCAGGCGGACCAGCTCGCTGCCGGCGGCGAAGGCGGCCCGACGTTCGCGCTCCCACCGGGTCCGCCCACGAACCCGGGCGAAGGCGGCGGGACCGCGGAGAGCGCCGCAGCCTGATCGGCGAGGTCGGCCGG
>JARLHH010000307.1 GCA_031292335.1 Candidatus Limnocylindrales bacterium
GCGCCAGGCTGGCTTCGCTCCCGTCGGCACTCAGCACGCGCGCCGACTCCAGGATCGCGGCGACGTCGGAGCTGTGCGCCCCCGCGTTCGCCCAGACGGCTCCACCGACGTTGCCGGGAATCGCGAGGCCGAACTCGAGTCCCGAGAGGCCCGCCTCGGCTGTGACGGTCGCCGCCTTTGCCATGGGCAGCCCTGCCTCCGCCACCAGCCGCCCGTCGGAGATCTCGAACCCCTGCGCCCGGACGTGGATGAGCAGCCCCCGAACGCCCGCATCCGACACGACGACGTTGCTGCCCCGGCCCAGGATCGTGTGGGGAAGGTCGCGCCCGCGGGCCATCCGCACGATGGCCCGGAGCTCGAACGCGTTGACCGGAGCCGCGTAGAGGTCGGCAGGCCCGCCGACGCGCATCGTGGTGAACCGGGCGAGCGGCTCGTCCCGCGAGGTGCGGATCCCCAGCCTGCGCTGGATCTCCGTGCCCGCTCCCGCGGCGTCGAAGGGCAGGCTCATGCGGATGTCCCGGCGCCGGGGTCGCCGGTTCCCGACGTTCCCGGCGCGACGGGCGCGGGAGCGCCCGCGCTCCTCTGCGGCGGGACGACGCCGTCGAGGCCCGCCGCCAGCCGCGTGATCGCCTCGGGCGGCGGGTACGCGGTCCGGGTGGCGGCCGCCAGGACGAGCCGGGCAACCGCGTCCGCGGCCGCCGGCTTCGTCGCACCCCGGGCGGCCGCGCTCATGGCGAGGTGGGCGGCAGGGTCGTCGAGCAGGCGGGCGGCTGCCACGAGCGCGTCGGCGTCGAAGTCCGCGTCGTCGATGACCCGCGCGGCCCCGGTGGCCGCGTACGCCTCGGCGTTGGCCCGCTGGTGACCGGCCGCGTGCGGGTACGGCACGCAGACGAGCGGCAGCCCGAACGCGGCCGCCTCGGCGAGCGTGGACGAGCCGGCCCGGCCCACGACCAGGTCCGCGGCCGCGAGCGCGGCCGTCATCTCGTCCGCCAGGAACGGGATCGGGCGATACCGGTCACGGCGCTCCGGCGGCAGGCCGTCGCGGGCGGCCACCATCTCGGGCAGGCCCGTCTCGCCGGTCACGTGGAGCACCCAGCACCGCTCGACGAGCCGCCCCAGCGCACCGGCGACGGCGGTGTTGAAGCGTCGCACGGCCTGCGACCCGCCGAAGACGAGCAGCAGGCGCGGCGCGGCCGGGATCCCGAGCCGTTCGCGGGCCGCCTCCCGGTCCACGGCGCGGGTGTCGCGGATCGGCGTCCCGGTCAGGTAGCAGCGCTCCACGCCGAGCGCGGCGCAGGTCGCCTCGAAGCTGACCGCGACGGCGTCCGCAAGGCCGGCCGTGGCGCGGGTGCTGCGACCGGGCACCACGTTGCCCTCCCAGAGGACCACGGGGATGCGCAGGGCCCGGGCGGCCACGAGGACCGGGATCGCGACATACCCGCCGCTCGTGAAGATCGCGTCCGGCCGCAGGCGGGCCAGGCGCCACAGCGCCTGCGGGAACGACGCCGCCAGGCGGAGCGGATCGAGCACCAGGTGGACGTCGCGTCCGGCGCTGCGCAGCGAGCGCAGGACGAGCCGCGAGAACGGGATCCTGTTCCCGGGGACGATCCCCGCCTCCAGGCCCCGGTGCCCGCCGATCCAGGCCAGCTCAGGCGCGGCTGGCAGGGCGCGGAGCGAACGGGCGACGGCCAGGGCCGGGTAGATGTGCCCGCCCGTGCCGCCTGCCGCGATCACCACTCGCATCCACCCATCCTCCATGTGCCGAGGTCTCCCGCGACACCGCCAGCAGGATGCCGGCGGCAGCCAGGCTGACGATGAGCGACGAGCCACCCGCGGAGACGAACGGCAACGTGATCCCCGTGACGGGGAGCAGCGCCACGACGACGCCGATGTTGACGAAGGCCTGGACGCACAGGTAGGCCGTGATCCCCGCCGCGAGCAGCGCGCCGAAGGTGTCCGGCGCCGCCAGCGAGATCCGCATCCCGCGCCAGGCGAGCAGCAGGAACGCGACCACCACGAGGCTGGCCCCCACGAAGCCGAACTCCTGGCCGATCACCGCGAAGATGTAGTCGTTGTGGGCGTTCGGGAGGACGATGCCCCCGGCGGCGGCGCGGTCACCGAGGCCGCCGCCGAAGAGCCCTCCCAGCCCGAGGGCGAGCAGCCCCTGGACCGTCTGGAAGGCAGTCGTCAGGGCGTTCGCGAACGGGTCACGGAAGGACTCCAGGCGCTCGAGCTGGTAGCCCTTCAGGAGCATCGCGGCGGCCAGCGCCGCGCTCCCCCCGATGGCCAGGATCCCGACCAGGTTGCCGCCCGCCACGAACAGCATCACCACGACCGTGACGCCCAGCACGAAGGTCGATCCGAGATCGGGCGACTTGAAGATCAGGACCAGGAACGGCGCCACGATCACCACGAACGGGAGCAGCCCGCCCCGGATCGAGCGGATCTCGGTCCCCCGCCTCGCCATCCAGTGCGCCAGGTAGACCACCAGCGCGAGCTTGGCGAACTCCCCGGGCTGGATGACCGGCAGCCCCGGCAGCTTGAGCCACTGGGTCGAGCCGCTGACCTCGATCCGCCACGGGGAGAAGAGGACCAGGACGAGCAGCGCGCCCGCGACCAGGACCGCCGGCAGCGACAGGAGCCGCAGCCACCGGTAGTCGGAGCGCATCGCGACGAGCAGCCCGGCGATCCCCAGCGCGGCCCAGACGAACTGCGGACCCACGATCGCGAGGGTGCCGTCCCCGTCGGCGTAGCCGCTCATGGCGGAGCTGGAGTAGACCATCAGGATCCCCAGGCCGGTCAGGGCGATCACGACCGCCAGCACGATCGAGTCGGGGGCGTGGCGTTCGCGAACATCAGCCGGTGCGGCCAGGCCCCCGGCCGACGGAGCGCGGGTGACCGCGGCGGCCCTGCGGACCGCGGCGGTCGGGGCAGCTGCCTGCGACCGCGCTGCGGCGCCCGGCCTGCCCCCGGGTACGCGTCGGGCGCTCGTGACGGCCATCGTCAGCCCTTCCGTTCCGGCCCGGCCGCGACCGCGGCGGCGGCGATCGCGGCGACCGCGGACTTGAAGGCGCGCCCGCGCGCGGCGTAGTCGGTGAACTGGTCGAAGCTGGCGGCGGCGGGGCTCAGGAGCACCGTCGCCACGCTCCCGGGGGCGGCCGAGGCGAGCAGCTGGCGGGCCAGCTCGTTCGCCCGGGGGACGGCCGCGTCGAGCGTCCCGGCCTCCTCGACCCGGCGCACCCCGGCGGCCAGGAAGAGCGCCGCGAGCGCCGGCCCGGACTCGCCGATCAGGACGGCGGCGGCGGCCCGCTCCGCGACGACCGGGGCGAGCGGCGAGAGGTCGACTCCCTTGTCTCGCCCCCCTGCGATGAGGACGAGCGGAGGATCGAAGCTGCGCAGCGCGGCGGCGACCGCGTCCGGCTGGGTGCCCTGGGAGTCGTTCACGAACCGGACGCCGTCCACCAGCCCGACCGGTTCGAGGCGATGCTCGACCCCCGCGAAGGTGGCAGCCGCGGCCCGGATGGCATCCGGCGCGATCCCGAACAGGAGCCCGACCGCGACGGCCGCCAGCAGGTTCGAGACGTTGTGGCGCCCCGGCAGCGAGAACTCGCCGACCGGCATGACCCGCCCGCCCGGCCCGGTCCAGGCCGCCCCTCCGCCGGCGGCGGGCAGCCGCTCCACGCCGGCAGCCACCACCCAGCCGTCCACGAGCCCGAGCCCACCGGGGATCGGACGGTCGAGCCGGTAGCACACGGAAGGCGCGGTCCCGAGGCCGGCGTAGCCGCCCACTACCGGGTCGTCCAGGTTGAGGACCAGCGCCCCGGCCGGGTCCACCAGCTCGGCCAGGCGCCGCTTCACGGCCCGGTACCCCGCCAGCGACCCGTGGCGATCCAGGTGATCCGCGGTGACGTTCGTGTAGACCGCGACCGTGGTCCCCCGGGTCAGGCTCGGCAGCTGGAGCTCCGAGAGCTCGACCACGACCCGGCTGGCGGCCGAGAGCCCCAGCACGCGGTCGATGAGCGGCAGGCCGATGTTCCCGCCCAGCACGGCCGGGTGCGCCGGGTCGGCGGCCAGGATGTGCGCGGCGAGCGACGCGGTCGTCGTCTTGCCCTTGGTCCCCGTGACACCGATCGTCGGCGCCGGGCAGAGCCGCAGCGCGAGGTCGGGCTCCGACACGAGCGCGGGCGCAGCCGGGTCGCCGGCGGCGCGGCGCGCCGCCAGGTCGTCGAGCGCGGCGCGAAGGCGCGGCTCGGTCGTCGGGAATCCCGGCGTGATCGACGGCGAGAAGGCGACCAGAGCGGCGTCGGTCCACGCGGAGGCCGGGTCGACCTCGGGTCCGGCGAGCAGCCGGATGGGCCGGCCCTCCAGCTGCGCGATCCGGTCGGCCAGCGCGGCGGCCGGCTGCCCGTCGTAGACCGTCACGTCCGCGCCCGCGTCCACGAGGAAACGGGCCAGGCCGACACCCGTCCGCGCCAAACCCAGCACGGTCGCCGGGACGCCCGCGAGCGCGCCTGCGCGGACCGCGTCCAGGGTCAGCCCGTCGAGGTCGAAGGGGCGTGACATCGTCACTCCAGCCGCTGCAGCGTGGCCAGGAAGAGGGTCACGCCCAGGAGCCCGGCGAGGGCGCCGACGATCCAGAAGCGGAGCGAGATCTTCGTCTCCGGCCAGCCCCCGAGCTCGAAGTGGTGGTGGAGCGGGCTCATCCGGAAGATGCGCCGGCCGCCGGTGACCTTGAAGAAGGCGACCTGGAGGACCACCGAGCCGGCCTCCACGACGAAGATGACCCCGATCAGGGGCAGGATCAGGATCTGGCCGGTGATCAGCGAGACGACCGCGAGGGTCGCCCCCAGGCTCAGCGAGCCGGCGTCGCCCATGAACACCTGGGCCGGGTGAACGTTGAACCACAGGAAGCCCAGCAGCGCCCCGATGAGCAGCGAGCACAGGATCGCCAGGTTCGGCTGGGCGGGGTCGTTGAGCAGGGCGATGATCAGGAACGGAACGAACGCGAAGATCAGGGTGCCGCCCGCCAGCCCGTCCAGGCCGTCCGTGAGGTTGACCCCGTTGCTCATCGCGACGATCGCGAAGGCGGCAAACGCGATGTAGACCCACGGCGCGACGGCGACGGCGCCCACGAACGGCACGGCCACCGCTGCGATCTGGTACGTCCGCTGGATCTGCCAGGCGGCGAACACCGCGACGGCCGTCTGCCACAGGAGCTTCTGGCGGGCGCGGATGCCGTCGCCGGTGCGCGCGTTGAGCCAGTCATCGGCGAATCCCAGGCCACCCACCAGCGCCAGCGCAGCGAGCGGAGCGAACGTCGAGGCGTCCACCAGGTTGAAGACGAGCGCCAGCGCGCCGACGACCCCGATCAGGAGCGCTCCCCCGGCGGTGGGCGTGCCGCTCTTCACCTGGTGCGACTCCGGTCCGTCGACGCGGATCTGCTTGGCGAAGCCTGCCCACCGCATCAGCCGGATGTAGCCGGGCATGAGGATCACCATGATCGCGAACGCGAGGAGCATCGCCTGGATCAGCTCGACGGTCATGCCGGGACCCCGGTCCGGAGCGCGTCCACGATCGCCTCGAGCGCCGCACCGCGGGACGCCTTGACGAGGACGACGTCGCCGGGTCGCAGCAGCGACGGGAGGAGCTCGATCGCGGCCGCCCGGTCGGGCACGGCGTGGATGCGCGCGGCCGGCAGACCGGCCGCGCTCGCGCCGTCGGCGATCGCCCGGGCGCCGGGCCC
>JARLHH010000308.1 GCA_031292335.1 Candidatus Limnocylindrales bacterium
GTCCTCGCCACGATCCTCGGGCTGGGCCGGGTGAGCAAGGCGATCCCGGGCGCCCTGATCGCGGTGGTCGGGTCGATCATCGCAAGCTCCGTGCTCAACCTGGACGCCCACGGCGTGAGCGTGCTGGGGACCGTGCCCGGCGGCCTGCCGAAGCTGGAGCTGCCGACCGGCGTCATCACCGGGGACCACCTCGCGACGCTCTTCCCGACCGTCGTCTCGATGGTCGTCGTCATCCTGGCCCAGAGCGCCGCGACCTCACGTGCCTACGCCATGAAGTACGGCGACAGCTTCGACGAGAACGTCGACCTGGTGGGCCTCGGGCTTGCCAACGCGGCGGCCGGCATCACCGGCACCTTCGTCGTCAACGGCAGCCCCACCAAGACCGAGATGGTCGACAGCGCCGGCGGACGCAGCCAGGTCGCCCAGCTCACTGCGGGCGCGATCGTCGCGGCCGTCCTGCTGTTCCTCACCGGCCCGCTCGCCTCCATGCCGACCGCGGTCCTTGCCTCGGTCGTGTTCCTGATCGGCGTGCGCCTGATCGACATCCGCGGGATGGCGGCCATCGCCCGCCTGCGCCCCGGTGAGTTCGCCGTCGCGCTGGTCACGGCCGTGACGGTCGTGCTCATCGGCGTCGAGCAGGGGATCGTCCTGGCCATGGCGCTTTCCATCGTCGAGCACATCTATCACAGCTATCGCCCGTACGACACGCTCCTGAGCATGACCGCGGACGGCATGCCCGGGCTCGCCCCGCTGGCCAGTGGGACCCAGGCGGCTCCGGGCCTTGCCATCTACCGCTTCGGGTCGGGCCTCTACTACGCCAATGGAAGTCGCTTTGCCGCGGAGATCCGGGACGTGATGGAGGGGGCCGACCCGCCGCTGCGCTGGCTCGGCGTCTCCGGTGCCTCCATCGGCGACATCGACTACTCCGGAGCCGACACGCTGCGCCAGGTCCAGACGGAGCTTGCCCGCACCGGCGTCACGTTCGCGATGTGCGACCTGAACCCGAGGGTCCGCACGCAGGTGGACGCGTACGGCCTGACCGCGATGATCGGCGCCGACCGGGTCTTCGAGACCTCCCACGCGCTGCTGCTCGCGTACACGGAGGCGACCGGCACGCGTCCAGGGCCGGCCATGCCGTCGACGATGCCGACGGCGACCGACGGCGAGGCCGGGCCATGACCCCGCCGGTCACGCGCGCGGAGCTCCGGGCTGCCGGCGTCGCCGCTCGCGCCCGGCTGCCCCTGGCGGCCAACGCGGGCTGGCGGCCGGCGCCCGATCGGCGCGACCCGGTCGCGCTGCTGCTGGAGCAGGCGGCCACCCGGATCCCGGACCTCGTGCCGATCCGCCACGGACGCATGGCGGCCTCGCCGCTCAGCTTCTACCGCGGTGCAGCCCTTCCGATGGCGGCGGACCTCGCGTCCGCGCCCACCAGCGGCATCGTCGTGCAGCTCTGCGGCGACGCCCATCTCTCGAACTTCGGGCTCTTCGCGTCGCCGGAGCGCGACCTGGTCTTCGACATCACCGATTTCGACGAGACGCTCCACGGACCGTTCGAATGGGACGTGAAGCGCCTGGCTGCCAGCCTGGTCGTGGCCGGCCGGGTCCGCGGCTTCGACGCGCACGCGACCCGGCACGCCGTCCACCAGGCGGTCGGGGCGTACCGCGAGCGGATGGCGACGTATGGCGACATGCGCGCCATCGACGTCTACTACGCGCGGGTCGACATCGCCGGCATCGACGCGGCGGTGGACCGACGAGCTCGACCGTTCCTCGAGCAGACGGAGAAGGCCGCTCACCACCACGATGCGCTCCACGAGCTGCCGAAGCTGACCGCGGTCGACGCGGCCGGTCACCGCCGGATCGTCGACCGGCCTCCGGTCATCACCCACCTCCCGGCAGTGACCCCGGGCTCCGTCGCCGCGGCCATGACGGGCTACCGCGACACCGTCGCGGAGGATCGGCTCGTGCTGCTCGACCGCTACCGGCTGGTCGACGCGGCGCGGATGGTCGTGGGGGTCGGCAGCGTAGGCCTGGACGCGTTCGCGGTCCTGTTCGAGGGCGGCGACGACGACCCGCTCTTCCTCCAGGTCAAGCAGGCGCAGGCGTCCGTCCTGGAGCGCTTCCTCTCGCCGAGCACCCAGCCGAGCCACGGCGCCCGGGTCGTGGCCGGCCAGCGCCGACTCCAGGCCACCGGCGACGTCCTGCTCGGCTGGACGATCGGGACCGGCGGCGGCGACTGGTACGTGCGCCAGCTGCAGGACCAGAAGGGCGGTGCCGTCCTCGACGACATGACGCTGGGGGACCTCGAGGCGTGGGGCGGGCTGTGCGGTTGGGCGCTTGCCCGTGGTCACGCGCGGTCGGGCCAGCCGGCCGAGATCGCCGGCTACCTCGGCGACGACGCCGCGTTCGAGCATGCGATCGGCGCGTTCGCCGACGTGTACGCCGACCAGACCGAGCGGGACCATGGAGCCTTCGTCTCCGCGATCAAGGCGGGTCGCGTCGCGGCCGAGCCGGGCGTCTGACGCCGGAGATGCCGGGCCGTAGACTGGGTGGCGATGGCTGACATTTCCACCGACGCGCCGGGCGCGCTGCCGGGGGGCGAACCCGAAGCGCTCGCCGTGCCGTCGCCCGGGCGGCGCAACGAGCGCCTGCTCATCGCGGGCGTCCTCGGCTATAGCGCGCTGGTCCTGCTCCTGATGTTCTTCCGGGGCGTCGAGGTGACGCCCGACGTGATGGTGGTCGCCTTCGGCCTCGGAGCGGTCCTGCTCGGTCGCGGACGCCTGTTCCTGCGCGACTGGCTGCCCTTCCTCGTGCTTCTGCTCGCCTACGAGCTCATGCGCGGCCTGGCCGACAACGTCGGGTTCCCGGTGCACGTCGCCGACATGGTCACCGTGGAGCGGCTGATCACCTTCGGGCACGTGCCGACCGAGATCCTGCAGTCCGCCCTGCATCCGGCCACCGGCGTCGACGTCATCGCCGAGGTCGCGACCGTCGTCTACATGCTCCACTTCGCGCTGCCGCTGGTGACGGGATTCGTGCTGTGGGTGGGGCGGCGGGCCCACTACTACGACTTCGTCGCCGCGCTGATCATCCTGAGCCTGTCGGCGTTCGTGACCTTCGTGATCATGCCCGCGGCCCCGCCCTGGTACGCCGCCCAGGCGGGCATGTTCAACGGGCCGAACGGGGCACCGGCCATCACGTACCTGAAGCCGGGTGCCTTCAACACCCTGGCGAGCGCGCTCGGCTTCTCCGGTGACTACATCTACACGTACGCCTTCTACGGCGTGAACCCGAACGGGGTCGCCGCCTGGCCATCGCTCCACGTGGGGTATCCGTTCCTCACGTTCCTGGTGCTCCGTCGCTCGTTCGGCAGGATCGGCTGGCTCGCGTTCGCGTACATGCTGCTCGTGGCGTTCTCCGTCATGTACACGGGCGACCACTGGCTCATCGACTGCATCGGCGGGGTGGCCTATGCCTACGTGTCGTACTACGTCGTGACCCATGCGGCGGCCGCCCAGGCGCTGCTTGCCAGGGTCGCCGACGACTCACCCGTCGGCCGTTCGTGGAGCGCGCTCCGGAGGTAGCTGACGTGCGCGCCCGGATCATCGACAACCCCCGCTCGTACCGCGGACCGTACCCGGTGGAGCGCGTCCTCCCGGTCTTCCGGGCGGCCGGCTGGGACGTGGACGTCGTGCATCGCGGTGGTCAACGCCGCGCCGGGGAGCAGGTTCGCGACGCCCTCGACGCGGGCTGCGGCCTGCTTATCGCCGCGGGCGGCGACGGAACCCTGCGCGACATCGCGTCGGCCCTTGCCGGCAGCGCGGTTCCCCTGGCGGTGCTGCCGGGAGGCACGACGAACCTGTGGGCGCACGAGCTCGACTCGGCGGGGACGCCGGAGGCGGCCGCGCGGTCCGTCGTGAACGGCGAGGACCGCGCGATGGACCTCGGCCGCCTGACCGCGGCGGACGGCGGCTGGCTGCGCTTCATGCTGGTGGCCGGGTTCGGGATCGACGGGCTCGCCCTGGAGCGCACCGACGCGCGGCTCAAGCGACGCCTGGGCGCCATCGGCATCGCGCTCGGCGCACTGCGCGCGATCCCGTCCTATCGGCCCTTCCGTGGCCGCGTGCGGGTGGACGGCAGCGACGCCTGGGAGGGCACCGCCGCCGAGGTCGTGGTCGCCAACACGCGCCTGTACGCGAACGTCATCCGGGTCGCGCCCGACGCGGTCGCCGACGACGGGCTGCTCGACGTGACGATCGTGCCCTGGGGAGATCCGGGCGGCAGCGCGAGGCTCGCCTGGGCCCTGGCCGCGCGGCGCCATCCGGACGGCGTCGCCCCGCGGTTCCGGGGTGCCGAGGTGGAGATCGAGGCGGATGCCGACGTTCCGATCGAGGTCGACGGCACGCCCGTCCGGCGCCCGCGCTCGCCGGGGAGGCACGCCGGCTGCCGGGTCCGGGCCGAGCCCGGGGCACTTCTCGTGCGGGTTCCCCGCGGCAATGCCGGTGGGCTGTTCGGGGCCCCGCCGATCCCGCCGATGCCATCGAGCACGGGAAGGTAGCGGAAGAACCCCAGGGGGCGGGCGGGTGCGGAACCGGTCTCCGGCCGCGGGCAGCTACCGACCGCGGCCCGCTACCTGGCGACGGTCTGCTCTCCGGCGACCGCGCGCGCTGCGATCCCGGCCCGCTCGCGCGCCGGGATCGCCCCGATCTGGAGCATGAGGCCCAGCTGGTCCGCGATCCCCCAGTGCTCGA
>JARLHH010000309.1 GCA_031292335.1 Candidatus Limnocylindrales bacterium
GCGGATGATGGCGGACCCGACCGGATTCGAACCGGCGATCTCCTGCGTGACAGGCAGGCATGTTGGGCCGCTACACCACGGGTCCACGGCCGGCAGATCGTAGCAGAGGCACGCGCGGACTGTCGCTGCGTGACCGGCGCTTCGCCGGCGGACGCCGCCATGCGCGGCCGCCGGGCGCGCCATCGCGCCGCCGCGTGACGCGCTCCCGCGCGAGCCGCGATATCCTCGCCGAGCCATGCCCCGCATCGACCTGCGCTCGGACACCGTCACCCACCCGACACCCGCCATGCGGCGCGCGATGGCGGAGGCGGAGGTCGGCGACGACGTCTTCGGCGACGACCCGACCGTCAACGCGCTCGAGGAGCGTGCGGCGGCGCTGCTCGGGAAGGAGGCCGGCCTCTTCGTCGCGTCGGGCACCATGGGCAACCTCGTCGCCCAGATGGCCCACCTGGCCCGCGGCCAGGAGACGATCGCGAGCGCCTCGAGCCACATGGTCACGGACGAGGCCGCGGGCCACGCCGTGGTCGTGGGGACGAGCATGCGCACGCTCCCGGACCGCCCAGACGGGACGCTGGACCTCGCGCTCGTCGCGGAGTCGTTCCGCGACCCGGCCGATCCACACGAGCCGATCAGCGGCCTCGTGGCCATCGAGAACACGCATGCCCACTCGATGGGTCAGCCCCTCGGGGTCGCGTACACGCAGGCGGTCGCGGACGTTGCCCACGCGCACGGCGTGCCGCTCCACGTCGATGGCGCCCGTTTCTTCAATGCGGTCGTGGCGGAGGGCGTGACTCCGGCCGCCCTGGCCGGGCCGGCCGACTCCGTCACGTTCTGCCTGAGCAAGGGCCTCGCCTGCCCGGTCGGCTCCGTCCTCGTCGGCTCGCGCGCCTACATCTGGCGCGCGCGGCGGGCGCGAAAGCTGCTCGGCGGCGGCATGCGCCAGGTCGGCGTGCTCGCGGCGCCGGGCCTGCTCGCGCTCTCGGACGGACCCGACGGCATGATCGCCCGCCTCGCCGAGGACCACGCGAACGCCCACCGCCTGGCCGAAGGGCTGGCGGACCTCTCTGGCATCGAGTCGCCCGGCGGCGCCGCCCAGCCGGCACCCGGCCGCCTGGACCCCGCCCGGACGCGAACCAACTTCGTGATCTTCCGGGTCGCCCGCGACCGGGCGGCATTCCTGGCCGACCTCGCGGCACGTGGCGTGCTGATGGTCCCCTACGCGCATGGGACGATCCGGGCCGTGACCCACTACGGGATCACGGCCGGCGATGTCGACGCGACGCTCGCGGCCGTGCGCGCCGCCCTGGCCGAGACCGCCGGGGCGGGCCCGGTCCCGGCGCGCGCGGGCGCCTGAGCTGGA
>JARLHH010000310.1 GCA_031292335.1 Candidatus Limnocylindrales bacterium
ACGACGCCCGCGAACGCGTCGTAGCCGCGCATGAACGAGACCGGGCCGCTGGCCGTGCCACCGCCGGCCATCTTCTCGCGGGATGACCGGATGGTGGACAGGTTGCTGCCGGCGCCGGAGCCGAACTTGAACAGCATCGCCTCCGTCTTGGCCAGGTCCATGATGCTGGTCATCGAGTCCTGGACGGAGTTGATGAAGCAGGCCGAGCACTGCGGCTTGGCCTCGATCCCGACGTTGAACCACACGGGCGAGTTGAAGCTCATCTTCTGGTGGACCAGGAGATGGGTCAGCTCCGCGCTGAACGTGGCGAGGTCCTGGTCCGTGGCGAAGTAGTGCTGCGTCTCCGCCCAGGCGGTGATGGAGTGCACGACGCGGTCGATCAGCTGGCGGACGGACGTCTCCCGCTCCGGCGTGCCGAGGTGGCCGCGGAAGTACTTGCTGACGACGACGTTCGTCGCCATCTGGCTCCAGAACGCCGGGACCTCGACGTCCTTCTGCTCGAAGACGAGCTTGCCCGACTCCGTGCCGATGGCGGCGGTGCGGACCTCCCAGGCGATCTCGTCGTAGGGGTGCACGCCGGGCCGGGTCCAGCGGCGCTCGAAGGTGAGGCCGCGAACGCCGTCGCCCGTGAAGCGGAGCGCGTCCATGGCCGCCCGCGCCGCGCGGTCCGCATCGTCCCGCAGCGCCTGCGCCGCGTCGAACGCGATCGCCGCGCGCTCTGCCACCGCCACGCTTGCGCCCGACGGCGAGCCGTTCTTGCCCGGTGCCGTGGAGCCGGGTCCGGCGGTCGCCGCTTTGCGACCCTTCCGCGCGGTACCACCCTGTGCCATCACCGGGACGACGTCGTGTGCGGCTCGTGCCATCTCAGACCTGCTCCCTCACCGAACCGGCGGTCCCCCCGCCGCGTCTCCTGCCGGCGGTGTGGCCGGCCGTCCTCGTAGCTGCGACGGCCCCGGCGTGGCATGCCGGGCGACCGATCGTCTCGCCGCCGCGGGCCCGGTTCGGGCCACCCGGGATGCTCCTCGAGCGGCCTCACCCGGCGGCGAGCGGTCCGCTGATCGTACGTCGGCGCCTGTCGGCCGTCAATCCCGAAACCACAACATCTTGTGGTGTCCAGCTGCAGTGGACCACAGCATGTTGCGTTTCGTCCTGGTGTGCGCGGATCGCCGAGCGGTCTGCGCGACGGCCCCGGAGCTCCAACGCGGAGCCACGCGGGACGGAACGCCGCGCCAAGTCCGTGCCGGCATCGTGCGCCTCGGGAAGGAGACGGTCAGAACACCCGTTCGATCCCAGGCTTGCCGCTCAGAGGCGGGCCAGGATCTCGCGGCGCTTCGCGCTGTACTCGTCCTCGGCGACCAGGCCGGCTGCCCGGAGGCGCTCGAGCTCCTGGAGGCTGGTGGCGATGGCCGATGACGACGTGACGGCGGGGACCGTGGCCGGACCGGCGGACGCGGACGCCCCGACGGCCACCGACGGCACCGCCGCGCCTGGCGTGGCGAGGCCCAGCTCGACCAGGTAGGACGGCAGGCCGATCTCGGTCCAGCGTTGCTCCGCGGCGGCCGCGGTGAGGACGCCGAGCCAGCGGGCGAAGTCCTCGAAGTGGGCGTCGCGGGCGCGCGCCACGAACAGGCCCCGTCGGTTTGCGACGGTCAGTCGAAGAGGTCCAGCTCCGTTCGTCGCCCCGCCCGACGGCCCGGCCACGGGCGCGTTCGGGCCCGGCGCGTAGTACAGCACGACGCTGCCGTGCCCCGGTGCGGCCGCCAGGATCGAGGGGAGGGGGATCTCCGCAAGAAGCACCCTCGACGGCCGCACCTGGGCGACCAGGGCACCATCACGGAGGGCGAGGTCTGCCTGGTCGGTGATCGGCACGCCATCGCCCACCATGCGGTAGGGCAGCGCTTCTGCCAGGTAGCCCACCGCACCGCCCAGGGTGGCGCCCGCGACCGATCCGCCGAAGACGTTGATCTTCATCGTGTAGCGCATCGTGAGGTTGCGCGCCATGCGCTCCGTTTCCGGCGCATCGGCCAGCCGAACGGCTCCGATCGGGCCGGCCGCCGCCTCGTCTCGCCGCGACGCGTGCGCCGTGCCGCAGTCGGGGCAGCTTTCGAGGAGCGGATGGACGAATGCCCCGCACTCGGAGCACTGGAGATCGTCGAGGGTGAGCCACATGGCCACAGGGTAGCGCGGCGCCGCCGCGGCCGACGGCCCGTGTGGCGCGAGCCCGGCCGGCCCGACCGGCGGAGGTCGACAGCCGGCCTGCCCGCTCAGCTCGGGCGGCTCAGCTCAGGCCGCTGTACGAGTGAAGACCACTGAACCAGAGGTTCCCGAAGAGCGTGAACAGGACCATCCCGAAGCCGACGACCAGGACGATCGCCGCCGGCCGACCGCGCCAGCCCCTCTGGTTGCGAAGGTGGAGGTACACGGCGTAGGCGAGCCAGGTCACGAGCGCGCTGGTCTCCTTCGGATCCCAGCCCCAGTAGCTGCTCCAGGCGATGGACGCCCACCAGCTGCCCAGCACGATCATCGTGGCGAATACGGGGAAGCCGATGATGACGGCCCGGTAGGCGACCGCGTCGAGGACCTCCCGCGGGGGAAGCCAGGCGAACCGGTCGACCGTGCGGCCATCGGCCAGCCGCTTCTCCTGCACCAGGTAGCCCACCCCGGCCGCGAAGCTCATCGCGAAGATGCCGTAGCTGAGCATCGCGAAGCCGACGTGGATGGTCAGGAGGGGCGGGTTCTGGAGCGCCGGGACGAGGGCCTCGATCGCGTTCGGCAGCGTCCAGCTGTAGAGGAACAGCATGAGCGCCAGCCCGAGCGGGATGAAGCCCAGGGCCCGCACCGGGTAACGGCGCTCGAGGAAGAGGTACCCACCCAGGATCGCGGCCGTGAACGCCACGCTGAACTCGTAGAGGTTGCCCCACGGCCCGCGTCCCACCACGATCCCGCGCAGCAGGAGCGCGCCGACCAGGAACCCAAAGGCGGCCCACGCCAGCCCGATCGCGTACGGGCCGGCGGCGCTGACGGGCGCGCCCTCGCCGTCGCCGCGCTCCACGCCCTCGACGAAGCTGCCGCCGACGGCCCCGGCGAACGCGGGCGCGCGGCGGGGAACCAGGGCAAGCGCCAGCCGGCGCCCGCTGGCGAGGAGGACCGTATGGGCGACATGGGCCGCGAAGGCGCCAACCAGGACGATCCCGGCGACGACGTAGAGGTAGTAGGAGCCGGTCGCCATGTCAGGCGATCGCTGCGCCGCCGGGTGGCGGGCCTGCCGGTCGCGCGATCTCGATGCCCCGCCGCACCGTGAGAACGAGGCCGCAGTTGCCGCACGTCTGGATCTGGGCCGGCCGCTCCACCCTGCACATCGGGCAGATCACGGCGAGGTCCTCGCCGTCGTCCGTGCGCGCCGTCCCGAAGGGATAGACCAGGCCGGTCCGGAGGCTGAACGGTGCCCCGACAGGCGGCGCGGGCCGCCCGTCCGCGTCGCGCTCCATGGCCCGCGCCCCCTCGACGCGGCGGACTTTCGCGCGGGGCCTGAGCAGGCCGAAGATGACCCAGCGACCGAGCAGCGCGAGCAGGAGCAGGCCGACGAGCGGTGCGACCGCGAGCGGGATCAGCGCGACGAGCGCGCCCCAGTCCGGGCTCACCACCTTGGAAACGAGGTCGAGCAGGCCGCTCCATGCCTGCTGGATGCTGGTCGCGAGGTCGCCGCTCACGGGCGGCATTCTAGCCGGATGTCGCCGGAGGACGCCTTCGCCGGGTTGGAACCGGACCGACGCGGGCGGTCCGCCCCGCCTGCGGCCGGCTCAGCCCGCCGGATGGCCCCGTTTCGGGTTGCCGGTCTTCCTGGTTGCACCGCGCCCGGGACGCCAGCCCGGCCGCGGCGGCCCCTCGTCGCCCGTCGGCTCGGCGGGTGCGTGCGCCGGTGGCCGGGGGCGGCCCGCGGCCGGCGTTTCCAGGCGTTGCCGCGCGAGACGGTCGGCCATCCAGCCGGTCCTGACCGTCCGCGCGCCGAAGCGGCGCAGCGACGTCGCCAGCTCGTTGTCGTCCGTCACGACGAGGGTCGTGGTGGGATCCATGCCGGCGAGGTCCACGAGGAGCGCGTCGGCGGGTCGCCGCCCCGCATAACGCACCTCGATCCCGGCCGTCAGCCGGCGGTCGATCGCGCCCGGCGCGGGTGTCCCGTCGAGCACCACGGTTGCCTGGACGCCGGCCGGCACGAGCGCGCGGAGCCGACCGACCACGGCCGCCGGGGGGAGCGGTCCGTCCGCCCGACCCAGGGCATGGAGGAGGTTCGTGCCGTCCACCAGGAGACGGGTGACTCCAGCGAGCGGATCGAGCGTGCGAGGCATCGGATGCATGGTACGTCGCGGACCGGCCGGGGGCCGCCGGACGTGTCGGTCAGGACAGCCGGACGGGCACCCCGGCGCAGGTCGGGCCGCGAACCCGCTACCCTTGGACCCGATGCTTCTCCTCGTCGATCTCGACGGCGTCGTCTACCGCGGCGCGGCGCCGGTTCCCGGAGTCGCGGCGGTCCTGGCCGCGCGCGCCGCCGCCGGGGACTCGGTGGTCTACGTCACGAACAACTCCATGCACTACCGGGCCGACTACGTGACGCGGCTCGAGGCGATGGGGGCGCCGGTGACCGCCGATCGCGTAGTCAGCTCGGCGCGGGCGACCGCGCTCTACCTGGCCGGCCTCGACGGCGTCCGGCGCGTGCTGGTCGTTGGCGCGGGCGGCCTCGAGCGCGAATGCCGTGACGTGGGCCTGGACGTCGTCACGGCGGCGCACGCCGCGGCGCTCCACGCGCGCGAAGGCATGGACGGGTGGCAGGCGGCAGGCGCCCCGGACGCGGTCGTCGTGGGCCTGGACCAGCAGTTCACCTACCAGAAGCTCACCGTCGCGGTGGACTGCGTCCGGCACGGCGCGCGCTTCGTCGCGACGAACCGTGACCCGGTCTATCCGACCGAGCGCGGTACGCGCCCCGGGGCGGGCAGCATCGTGGCCGCGGTGGAGGCCGGCGCCCAGGTCGTGCCCGTGTCGATCGGCAAGCCCGCGCCGCTGCTCCTGGAGATGGCGGCCCGGGCAGCGGGGATCGAGCTCGGCGAAGCCATCATGATCGGCGACGGCATCGCGACCGACCTGGCCGCCGCCGTGGCCATCGGCATCCCGTGCATCCTGATGCTGACCGGGGTCTCGTCGGAGGCGGACGTGGAGGCACTCCCGGCCGGACGTCGGCCGGTTGCCCTGGCGCGCGACGCGGAGGCGCTTGTCGCCGCGCTCGAGGCGGCCCGACCGACCGCGGCCGGCCGGACGCGGTCCAGTCGAGGAGTTCCAGCATGACGACCGTTCTTGTCACCGGAGCGTCCGGCTTCGTCGGCAGTCACGTGCTCCCCGAGCTCCTCGGGGCGGGCCACCGTGTCGTCGCGCTGGTGCGCACCGAGCGGGCCGGCGAGAAGGTCGCGCGACGGATCCCGCCGGCCTCCGCCGCAAACCTGGAGCTTCGCACCGGCGACGTCGACCGTCCCGCCACGCTGACCGCCGCGCTTGCCGGTGTCGACGCGGTGGTCCACCTCGCCGCGATCCCGCGCGACTGGAACGGCGGCCGGAAGCTCCTGGCGGTCAACCTCGACGGAACCCGCAACGTGATCGCGGCCATGGAGGCGTCCGGTGTCCGGCGCCTTGTCCATCTCGGCGCGCTGGGCGTGGAGGATCGGGAGGAGCTGCACTACGCCAGGTCCAAGGCGCGTGCCGAGCAGGCGGTGATGGAGAGCGGGCTCGACTGGACCATCCTCAAGCCGTCACTGCTGTTCGGCCCCGGCGACGGGTTCTTCAACATCGTCGCCAGCCTGGTCCGGCTCTCACCCGGGATCGTTCCCGTTCCCGGCGACGGGAAGAGCCGCTTCCAGCCCCTCCACGTCGCCGACCTGGCGCTGTGCCTGCGGCTCTGCCTGGAGCGGCCGGAGACGGTCGGGCACACATTCGAGCTGGGCGGGCCACGGACCTGGACCTACCGCGAGATCACGGCCGAGGTCTGCCGTGCGACCGGCCGCCGCCGCCTCATCGTCGGAATGCCGGTCCCGCTCATCTCGCTCGTGGCCGGCGTGGCCGAGGCCGCCCACCTCCCGTTCCCGGTCGCCACGGACCAGCTTCGCCAGCTCGCCCTGGACAACGTCGGGCCGCTCGACGGCGTGCATGCGGCATTCGGGTTCGTCCCGCGCAGAATGGAGGGCGAGCTGCTCTACCTCCGCCGTCGGAAGGCGCAGCAGGACCCGACGCCGGCCGCATGACCGCACTGAGCGTGCCTGATCGAGGAGGACCGGTGCGCGGTCGATCGCTCGCCACCCTGGGCTGGCTCGTCGCCGCCATCGTGATCGCGCTCGGATCGGCAGGCATCGCCGGCGGCCTGGATCACCCGCCCTCGTCCGGGGCCCGGCCCGAGCTGACCTACGGCGCCGACCGGCTGGTCGCGCCGATCCTCGACGGCTCGACGGCCGACCTCCGGGCGCTTTCCGACCAGGTGGACGTGCTCGCCGGAGAGGGACGGCAGGCGCTGTCCGCGCTCGTGTCGGGCGACACGCCCGGCCTCCAGGCGGCCATCGGCGCGGGCGAGGCACAGGTCGGGGCGATCGCGACCGCTGCGCGCGCGCTGCGGACCCGGCTCGCGGCGCTGCCGCCGATCGACGCCGCAGCCGCGGCCCGGTTCGGGCCGTCGACGCTCGACCGCTACGCGACGCTGATCGCCGCGCTGCCCGCCGTCGACACGCTCGGTGACGAGTGGACGCGCCTGGCCGCCGGCTCCGTCCCCGCGGTCGAGCTCACCACGTACCTGTCCGCGCACGACCGGATCGCCGGCCAGGCCGTGCAGCTCGGCGCCGCCGGGAAGTACGCGGCCGCGATCCAGACCCTCGCCAAGGCCACCGCCGAGCTGGCGGCCGCCCGGATCGTCCGGGACGAGCTTGCATCGCTGATCGACACGAGCACCCTCGACGCCTGGATCGATCGGAACGCGACCTACGACGCCGCCGTGGGCGACCTCTGGGCCGCAGTCCTCGCCTCGCCGGCACGGGTGACGGCCGCTGCCCGGGCGGCGGCCGCCCGCGAGGAGGCTGCGAAGGCCCAGCTTCCGCGGAACACCAGCGCGCTCGTCGTGATCCTGAACGACATCGCGCAGGGCGGGCTCAACCAGGCGGTCATCGCGATCGAGGACGCACGCGGACGGCTGCTGGATGCGCTGGCCGCGGCCGCTGCCCAGGCGTCCCCGGGCGCCTCGCCCGCGCTAGACTGAGCACGATCCCCGACGCCGCGGCGTCGATCCATTGGTGCCCGCAGGAGGCCCTGCCCGATGCAGCTGCGTGTCCTTTCCGATCAGCCCTGGGCCGTCCCGGCCGACGTTCTCGTGCTCCCGTTCGTGGGCGAGCCTGCCTTCGACGGCGTGCTCGGCGAGATCGATCGCCGGGCTGGCGGTGAGCTGCACTCCCTGGCCGGCTTCCGGGAGCTCCGGTCCGAGCGATATGCCAGCGTCCTGGCGGCGGCCGGCCAGCTTCCGGTTGGGCGCCTCCTGGCGATCGCGGCCGGCCCCGCGGCCGGCCTGGATCGCGAGACCGCGGTTCGCCTCGGCGCCGCGATCCAGCGCCGCCTGGCCGGGCGGCCCGTGCGGCGCCTGGTGATCTGGCTCGGCCAGCTCGCGGAATCCCTCGATGGCGGGGAAGAGGCGGCGGCGGAGCTCGTGGCGCGCGGCGTCGTGGAGGGCAGCTTCGACCCCGCGTCGCTCTATCGGACGGGAGCCGACGCCGCGTCGTCGCTGCCGCCGGTCCTCGACGAGCTGATCCTCGTGCTGCCGGGCACGACGGGTGCCGCTGCCGCGATGCGGGCGGCCGAGCGCGGCATCGTGATCGGCGAGGGGAGCAATCTCACCCGCCGCCTCGCCAACCGATCCGCGAACGACGTCACGCCGCAGGTCCTCGCCGACGAGGCGCGCGCCCTTGCCGAGGCGAACGGGCTGTGGGTGGACGTGCTCGACGAGAAGCGAGCGGCCGAGCTCGGGATGGGGATGTTCCTGGCGGTCGGGCAGGGGAGCGCGAACCCGCCCCGCATGATCGTCCTCCGGTCCGGCGACGACCGCCAGGCGGACGCGGCCGGCAGGCGGCTGGCGCTCGTCGGCAAGGGTGTCTGCTTCGACTCCGGCGGGATCAGCATCAAGTCCGCCGAGCGGATGGACGAGATGAAGACGGACAAGACCGGCGCCTGCACGGTCATCTCGGCGATCGTGACCGCGGCGCGGCTGGCTCCCGGCATCCCGCTCCTCGCGATCGCGCCGGCGGTGGAGAACATGCCCGGCCCGGGCGCGTCGCGCCCGGGCGACGTGGTCCGCGCGATGAACGGAAAGGCCGTCGACATCATCAACACGGACGCCGAGGGCCGGCTGATCCTGGGCGACGCGATGACGTACGCGGAGCGCCTGGGCGCGACGCACGTGGTGGACATCGCCACGCTGACCGGCGCCGTGGCGCGCGCGTTCGGGCACCTGATCACGGGCGCGTTCGGCGACCCGCAGGCCTGGTACGACCAAGTCGCGGCGGCGGCCGCCCGCGCGGGCGAGCGCTTCTGGCAGCTGCCCCTGGTCGAGGGGTACTGGCCGGAGATGGCGAGCATGACCGCCGACATGCAGAACACCAGCTCGCCGGAGGCCGGGCTCATCAAGAGCGCGCTCTTCCTTCGCCAGTTCGTGACCGTGCCCTGGGTCCACGTGGACATCGCCGGCTCCGCGTACTACCGCAAGGCGACCGCCTGGGCACCGCCTGGCGCGACCGGTGTCGCGACGGCGACGCTCGTCGAGCTCGCGCTGGCGGGCGCCCGCTGAGCGGCCGGGACCAGGGCGGCTCGGCCCGGGCCGGGCTGACACCCGTGCGGACCAGCGAGGTGAGGTCGCGGTGACCACGTTCGCGGTCGCCGGCCTCGCCGTGGACGAGCGCGCGCTGGCGATCGTGCTCGGGTGTGCCGGGGCCGCCTGGGGCCTCCTGGCCGATCGCATCGGGGCGCGCTGGCCCGCCCACGAGGACGGGCGAACCCGTGACGTCGACTGGCGGACGCCCGTGGTCGCGCTGCTCGGAGGGGCCGCGCTCGCGGCGCTGCCGCTGCGGCTGGCCGACGCCGGGCAGGTTCTGCTCTTCGGCGGCTACTTCCTGGCCCTCACGCTGCTGCTGGCGACCGACCTTGACCAGCGTCTGCTCCCGGACGTGGTGACGCTGCCGCTGATCGCCATCACCCTGGTCCTCGCGGTCGGCGGCTGGAACCCGCTCGTGGCCGGGCAGCTGGGCTGGGCGGTGGTGGCCGCGCTCGCGATCCCGGGCTTCCTGTTCGCCCTCTCGATCCCGTTCGGGTCGGGAGCGATCGGCATGGGAGACCTCAAGCTGCTGGTCTCCGTGGGTCTGCTCACCGGTCTGGCGCGATCCGTCAGCGGTCTCGTGGTCGGCGCCCTGGCGGCCGGGGTCGTCATCGGCGTCCTCCTGGTCCTGCGCCGGGTCACGCTGCGGACCTACATCCCGTTCGGGCCGTTCCTGATCCTCGGGGCCTACTGGGCCGTGCTCGTCCGGCTCTGAAAGGGGCCGTGCTCTCCGTTCGGGAGCCCGTGACGAACGGCCGCTGGCGCGTTGGCGCTGGGGGAGTAGTATCTGGGCGCCGGGTCGTCCCTGAGGTTGTGCCCGCTTCGGACGGCGACATCACCGGCGGGTCCGCAACCCGCCACGGCGCGCTGCAAGGCCCGCCACACGGAGCAACCCGCGCGAAGATGCCGACGCCAGCCTGATGCGACGCTATCGCGACCGCTTCCGCGTTGTCGCGGGGCCGCCCGATCCACGCCAGACCGAACCCGCGCCGACGCGTGCCGCCGGCTGGAGCCCCCGCCGGGGGCCCGCCGCCGCCCTCAGGGCTGCGGTGCGGGCGCGGCCGCGGGTCGCGTGGCGCCTGCTCGCCGTCCTGCTCGTGGTCCCGCTGGTCATCGGCGTGGCCGCGCCCGTGCGCGTCAGCGGCGACGAGCTCGCCGACGCCCGGGCCCAGCAGCAGGCCCTGCAGCAGAAGATCGCGGACCAGAAGGCCGAGGTGGCGCGCCTGCAGGCGCTGCAGTCGGGTCTCGCGTCGGACATGGCGTCGACGACCCGGGCGCTCGGCGGTGTCAACGCCAACCTTGCCCAGACGAAGCAGCAGATCGCCGGCCTGACGACCAAGCTCACGGCAGTCCGGGTCGTGTACGCGGACCTCGTGCAGCAGGTGAACCTGCTGGATCGCGAGGTGGTCTCGCTCGGCCAGGAGCAGGCGGAGAAGGCCCAGGAGCTCGCGGACCGGAGGTCGATGCTGGCGGCCCGCATTCGCGAGGCGTACGTGACGGACCGCACGCCGTTGATCCAGCAGTTCCTGACGGCCGGTTCGATCGCCGACGTGCTGCAGGATGTCAGCTCCTACCTCGATCTCGGCGCGCAGGACGAGGCGATCGCGACGCAGATCACGGCGGATCAGCAGACCCTGGACGCGCTGACCGCGACCGTCGTCCAGACACGCGCGGCCAAGCAGGATCTCCAGGCGCAGACGCTGGCGCAGAAGCAGCAGCTCGACGGCCAGGTGGCCGCCCTCAAGGCCGCCAAGACGCGTCTCGCCGCCCTCCAGGCGGAGACGAGCCGGCAGCTCGCGATCCAGCGCGCCGGTTGGGCCAAGGTCTCGCAGAACGCGGCCGCGGTCCAGGCGACGCTCGCGGCCGAGGCGAAGTCACAGCGCGAGCTCGCCTCCCGGATCGCGTCGTTGCTGGAGCGCCAGCGCCAGTTCGGCAACATCCCGTCCGTCTTCAACGGGACCCTGTCCTGGCCGATCAGCGGCGTCATCACCCAGGAGTTCGGGTGCACCGGGTTCCCGTCGGAGCCGCCGCTCGGCAACTGCGCCCACTTCCACCAGGGCATCGACATCGCCGCCCCGATGTACACGCCGATCCATGCGGCCGGCGATGGAGTGGTCCTGTTCGCGGGACCGAACCCGTACGACCCCTACCCGAAGGCCTGGATCGTGATCATCGCCCACAGCGACAACCTGGTCACCTGGTACGCCCACGTGGACAATGCCGCCCATCCGCCGGTGGTGTCCGCCGGCGAGCACGTGACGGCAGGCCAGGTGATCGCGTACGTCGGGATGACCGGCAACACCACCGGACCGCACCTCCACTGGGCGATCGAGTACAACAACCAGTTCGTGAACCCGCGCCTGTTCGTGTGAGGCGCGCCGCGCGCCCGCAGACGACCGTGGACCGCCTCCGGACTCCGGGCCGGGTCCCGCACGCGCCGTGCTACGATCCCGTGGCGCGCATGCCGGCCCGCTCCCAACCGTGACGAGGATGAGTGCATGAACCCGACCCTCGCGGTGATCCTCGCCGGCGGCGAGGGCGCCCGCCTCTCGATCCTCTCGGAGAAACGGGCCAAGCCGGCGGTTCCCTTCGGCGGCAAGTACCGGATCATCGACTTCGCGCTGAGCAACTGCGTCAACTCCACGATCGACAACGTGGTGGTGCTCACCCAGTACAACCCCCGCTCGCTCAACGACCACATCGGCCAGGGGCGCCCGTGGGACCTGGACCGGAACACCGGCGGGGTGCGTCTCCTGCAGCCCTATATCGGGCGGGGAAAGGCGAGCGACTGGTACCGCGGGACGGCGGACGCCGTGCTCCAGAACTTCAACGTGCTCGACCAGGCCGCCGGCGACACCGTGGTGGTCCTCGCCGGCGATCACGTCTACAAGATGGACTACCAGCCGTTCGTGGCGTTCCATCGCCGCAAGCGTGCCGACGCCACCCTGGCCGTCCGGCGGGTGCCGCTCGCCGACGCCACTCGGATGGGGATCCTGGCCATGGACGAGGCCGGACGGGTCACGGACTTCGCCGAGAAGCCGAAGCAGCCGAAGTCCGACCTCGCCAGCATGGGCGTCTACGTATTCAGCAAGCGCGCCCTCCATCGGTGGCTCGCCGAGTCGCGGTCCGACTTCGGGGGCGACGTGATCCCCGACATGATCCGGGGCGGGGCCCGGGTCTACGGCTACCGCTTCGACGGCTACTGGCAGGACGTCGGGACGATCCAGAGCTACTGGGAGGCCAACATGGCCCTCCTCGAGGATCGGCCGGAGCTGGATCTCTACGATCGCGAGTGGCTCATCCACACCCGCTCCGAAGAGCGGGCGCCCGCAAAGATCGGCGCGACTGCGCAGGTCCACCGGAGCCTGATCTCGCACGGGTGCCTCGTGGACGGGATGGTCGTCAACTCCGTCCTCTCGCCCGGCGTGGTGGTCGGGGTCGGCGCGGTCGTGCGCGACTCCATCGTCATGTTCGACTCGGTGATCCGGCCCGGGGCGATCGTCGACCGGGCGATCCTGGACAAGGAGGTCACGGTCGGGCCCGGGGCGATCGTCGGCGAGGGCACGGACCTGACCGTCCCGAACCGCCTGACGCCCAGCCACCTCAACACGGGGATCACGATCGTCGGGAAGCAGGCCGTGATCCCGCGCGGCGTGCGGATCGGGCGCAACGTGCGGGTCGATCCGAACGTCCGCGCGACGGACTTCCCCGGCCGGACCGTCGAGGCCGGCGCGACGATCGTGCGCCGCGAGGGTCGCGGGCGCGGTCGGCAGGTTGCCCTGGCCGAGCCGGACGGGGCCGCCGGCCACGAGCCCGGGGCCCGATCCGAAGGGGCCCACGCCGCGACGACCGGCCGCGGGTCGAGGGCGGACTGAGCGCCCCCGGCGGCCCGGACGCTCGGGCGGTCGAAGGCTGGCTGGCCGAGCTGCAGCTCGGCCCGGCGGAGCGGATCGACCGCGAGGAGATCAGCTCATGGGATCTCCGGCTGGACGGACGGCGTCGCTTCGACGTGCCGGTCACGGTCATCCTGGATCCTTCCCTCGGGGCGTTCGTCTGGCTGCACCTCGCGCCCCCCATCGGCGACGCGCTGCGCGCCTCCTATCGGAAGCTGCTCCGCTGGAATGACGAGTTTCCCTTCGTGAAGTTCAGCCTGGCCGCCGACGACCGGCCGATCGCCACGGTGGAGATCCCGTCCGAACGGCTGGATCGCGATTCCCTCGGGCTTGCCGTCGCCCGGCTCCTGGCGATCTGCGACCTGCTCCTGGAGGAGACCGCGGCCTGGCTCTGGATCGACGGGCGGGTTCCGGATCCGGGCTCCCGGGCCGGCCGCCAGGCCGCGCTGTTCGTCCGCTATGCCGACCGGCTGGGAGAGCTCGCCGACCCGGGCTGAGCGCCGTGCGACGCGTGCGGGCCGGCCGGCCCGGCCGCACCGGGGCTCCCCGCCGCTGCCGGGCGGTCCCGTCGAGGCTGGTACACTCCCCGGCAGCGCCCGGTCCGGCGCTCGTGTCCGGCCGCGAAGTCCGCCGTCCTGTCCGTCCTTGCTGGAGCCGTGCCACGACCGTGACCCGCCTCGCATGCGCCTGAAGCCACACCGCCCGTCGAACGAGATCCTGTCCGGCGAGTCTGCCGACGTCTACTTCGATCGCGCCCGCCGGATCATGGAGCGCGAGGGCCTGGACCCCATCGTCGCGATGGAGGTCTTCAGCCGCGAGGCGGGGATCCTGTGCGGGATCGACGAGGCGAAGAACCTCCTCGCCCACGCCCTGGAGGCGGCCGATCCCGACGAGGTCAGCGTCGAGGGGCTCGACGACGGAGACACGTTCGCCCCGAAGGAGGTCGTGCTCCGCATCCGCGCGCGATACCGGCAGTTCGGCCTCTACGAGACGGCGATCCTGGGGATGATGGCCCAGGCCAGCGGCTGGGCCACCGCGGCCCACGAGTGCGTGGAGGCCGCCGCTCCCAAGCCGGTGATCAGCTTCGGTGCGCGCCACGTGCACCCCGACGTGACCGACGTGCTCGACTACGCGGCGATCGTCGGCGGGTGCGTCGGCGCCTCGACCCCGGCGGGCGCGCGGCTTGCCGGCCTCAACCCCACGGGCACCATGCCTCACTCGCTCGTGCTGATCGTCGGGGACACGGTCAAGGCAGCCCAGGCGTTCGATCGCGACCTGGAGCCGGACGTGCCTCGCATCGTCCTGGTCGACACGTTCAAGGACGAGGCGGAGGAGGCGCTCCGCGTCGCGGACGCCCTGGGCGACAAGCTCTACGGCATCCGCCTCGACACGCCATCCGAGCGGGGGCGGGTCACGGCCGACCTGGTGAAGGAGATCCGGGCGCGCCTGGACCAGGCCGGCCACCGCCACGTGATCATCGTGGTCTCCGGCGGTCTGACCCCGGACCGCATCCGATACTTCAAGGAGCAGGGCGCACCGGCGGACAACTTCGCGGTGGGCAGCTACATCAGCGGCGCGAGCCCGATCGACTTCACGGGGGACATCAAGGAGATCGACGGACGGCCCATCGCAAAGCGGGGCCGGATCCCGGGCATCACGCCGGGCGAGCGCCTCAAGCCTGTCGACCTGGCCGCCTGGCGGGCCGGCGTCTGACCAGCGGACCGAGCCCGCACGCCATCAGGGCGTGCCCCAGCAGCGAGTGTCACCTGCCATGTCTACCGCACAACCCGATGCCCCGGCGCCCACCCGCGACGTCCTGACCCGGGACGAGGCGGCCGGGCGTGCCGCGCGTGTCGGCGCCATCGCCTACGAGATCGCGCTGGCGCTGACCGCCGAGCACACCACCTACCGCGGCGAGGCCCACCTCGCCTTCACGGTCCGCGGCACGGACGACCTGTTCCTGGACTTCCGGGGCGGGACCATCGAGCGGCTCGAGGTCAACGGCAGCCCGGTGGAGCGGCCGGACCGTCCCGGCGCCCGGATCGTCCTGCCCGGGGAGCTCCTGGCGCCGGAGACGCGCGTGCGGGTGGTTTATGAGAACGCCTACGACCGGAACGGCGATGGCTTTCACCGCTTCGTCGATCCGGTCGACGGCGAGGTCTACGCGTACTCCAACTTC
This sequence comes from Candidatus Limnocylindrales bacterium, assembly GCA_031292335.1. GTDB lineage: Bacteria > Chloroflexota > Limnocylindria > Limnocylindrales > CSP1-4 > CTSoil-043. The sequence goes on from JARLHH010000310.1 coordinate 14,954, forward strand.
GAGCCGTTCGAGGCCCACCGGCTCTTTCCCTGCTTCGACCAGCCCGACCTCAAGGGGACCCTCGCGATCCGCGTGACGGCGCCGGCCGGCTGGGCCGTCGTGTCCAACAACCCGGCCGAGCGCGTCGAGGAGGAGTCTGACGGGCGGCGCACGCATCGTTTCGTCACGACGCCCCCCATCTCCACCTACCTTGCCGCGGTGATCGCGGGCCCGTACGTCGGCGTCCACGCCGAGCACCGCGGGGTCCCGCTCGGGGTCTGGAGCCGGCGGTCCGTGGCGCCGTTCGTGGACGCGGACGAGATCTTCGCGATCACGCGCCAGGGGATGGACTTCTACGCGGCCCTCTTCTCGCGGCCCTACCCGTTCGCGAAGTACGACCAGCTCTTTGTCCCCGAGTTCAATGCCGGGGCGATGGAGAACGCCGGCGCCGTCACGTTCACGGAGCAGCACGTCTACCGGGACCCGCCCACCGAGACCCAGCGCCTGGGGCGGGCGGAGACGATCCTCCACGAGCTGGCCCACATGTGGTTCGGCGACCTCGTCACGATGCGCTGGTGGGATGACCTCTGGCTCAACGAGAGCTTCGCGACGTACGTCTCAACGCGCGCGTTGTCGGAGGCCACCCGCTTCGAGGGCGCCTGGCGCGCGTTCCATGCCGACATGAAGCGCTGGGGCTACCAGGCCGACGACCGCTCCACGACGCACCCGATCTCGGGCGTCGTGGCGGACACCGACGCCACCTTCTACAACTTCGATGGGATCACCTACGGCAAGGGCGCCGCCGTGCTCAAGCAGCTCGTGGCCTGGGTGGGCCGCGACGCGTTCTCCGCGGGCCTGCGCGTCTACTTCGAGCGTCACGCCTGGGGGAACGCCTCGCTGGCCGACTTCCTCGCCGCGCTGGAGGAGGGGAGCGGTCGCGACCTCGGGGACTGGGCGCAGCGCTGGGTGGAGACGTCGTCGATGAACGTCCTGTCCGCGCACTGGACCACGGCGGGCGGCCGGATCGAACGGCTCGAGCTGGTCCAGGAGGCCCCCGAGACCCATCCCACGCTGCGCCCGCACGCGCTGGAGATCGCGCTCGTCCGGGCCGGGCAGGATGGCGCCGCCACGGTCGACGTCGTGCCCGCCCAGATCGACGGCGCCGAGACCTGGGTTGCCGCCGCCGCGGGCCTGCCCGCGCCCTCGCTGGTCTTCCCCAACGCAGGCGACCATGCCTACGCCAAGGTGATGCTCGACGCAGTCTCGCGGGCGGCACTCCCCGACCTGCTGCCGCACGTGGCGGACCCGCTTCTCCGCCAGCTCCTGTGGGGATCGCTGTGGCAGATGGTCCGTGACGGCCAGCACCCGTCGACCGCATTCCTCGGGCTGATCCGCGACGTGCTGCCGCGCGAGACCGACGACCAGATCGTGGCGGCGGCGCTCGACGCGGCCCGCGGGGCGATCGCCCGCTACGTGCCGGAGACGCGACGGGTCGCGGCCGCCCGGGCGTTCGTCGCGACCGCGCTCGAGACGCTCGACGTGGTCCCGCCGGGTGACCTTCGCCGGCTCTGGCTGCGGGCGGCGATCGGCGCGATCGGCCACCCCGACGATGCAGCCCGGCTGGCCGGCGTGCTGGACGCCACCCTCCCGCTCCCGGAGGTCGCGCTGGACCAGGAGATGCGCTGGGGGATCGTCACGGCCGCGTCCGCGTTCGGGCTGGCCGGGGCGGCCGAGCGGATCACCGACGAACGTGCCCGTGACCGAACGGACCGGGGCGAGCGCTTCGCGCTCACCGCGGCGGTCGGCGCTCCCGACGCGACGACCAAGGCGGAGGCCTGGGCCCGGATCCATGCCGACGGCTACGGCTCGCTCCACCGGACCCGGGCGGCGATGGCGGGCTTCAACCACGCCCACCAGGCGGCGCTCCTCGCGCCGTACGTCGAGGCGTTCTTCGAGGCGGTACCGGGCGTCGTCACGACCCACGAGCACGCATTCTCGAGCGCCTATGTCGCCCGCCTCTTCCCGGCCTATCGCGTCGAGCCGGGGATCGCTGCGCGCGCCCGCGCGCTCGTCGCGGCAGATGGTGGGCACCTGCCCGCGCTGCGCCGCCTGCTGCTCGAGGAGGCCGACGACGTGGAGCGGGCGATCGCCTGTCGCGCGGTGGCGGAGGCCTGACCTCGTGTCGCCGCCTGCTCCCAACGGCGACGCCGCGGACGACCCGATCCCGGATCCGGAGGGTGCCTACGAGCTGCTCCAGCGGGGAACCGCGCTGCTGGCGGGGCGACACGCGGCGCAGGCCGCCGTGGTGCTTGCCCGCGCCGCGGCCGTCGAGCCGGGCAAGGGGTCGATCCTCGAGCCGCTGGGCCGGGCGCTGTTCATGAGCGGCCAGCTCGAGCGAGCGGTCGAGACGTTCGAGGCGCTCCTCGAGATCGACCCGTCGAACGCCTATGCCCACTACGCGCTGGGCCGGACCCTGATCCGGCTCGGGCGGCGGGCCGAGGCCGGGACGCACCTTCGACTGGCGGTCGCCCTCGAACCGGACAGCGGCCTCTACCGGGGCGGCCTGGCGCGGCTCGGGCCCGAGGGCCGCTGAGGCCCGCGGCCCGCCGCCTCCACGCGATCAGGTCCCGCGGCGCCGGCTCAGCCAGAAGATCCCCAGCAGCGTCTTGGCGTCGAGGATGTCGCCCCGCTCGGCAGCTGCGAGGGCGTCCGCGACGGGGAGTCGCACCAGGTCGAGCGCCTCGTCCTCGTCGGGCGTCAGCCGCCCCTGCCCGGCAGTCACGAGATCCGTCGCCAGGTAGAGGTGCATCAGCTCGGACGCGAACCCGGGCGCGGTCCAGAACGCGCCGAGCTTCTCCCAGCTCCCGGCGCGGTAGCCGGTCTCCTCCTCCAGCTCGCGCCGGGATGCCAGCTCCGGATCCTCGATGGCACCGCTGACCGGGTCGCGATCCAGCGTCCCGGCGGGGATCTCGAGCAGCGTTCGGCCGGCCGGCTGGCGCCACTGGCGCACGAGCAGGAGGCGGTCCGACACGTCGAGCGCGACGACGGCCACCGCGCCCGGGTGGCGCACCACGTCGCGCCGATGGCGGCTGCCATCGGCGCGCTCGGTCGTCTCGACTCGCACCTCCAGGTGGCGCCCGCGATGGACGACCTCGGACGCGACCAGGCGCTCCGCGAGGCGCCCGTCGACGTCGTCGCCGTCCCGTGATGGCGGCTGGCCGTCGCGCGAGATCGGGGGCTCGGTCATGCCGGGCATGATGGCACGCGCCGGGGAATCGACGAGCCGGGCCGTGAGGCCCGGCTCGTCGTGGTGCGCGTCTGAACCGCCGGCCGTGCTCAGCTGGCGGCGGGCATCCGGCTGCGGAGCAGCGACAGCTCGCTCGTCGCGTCGAAGAGGTGGATCTTCTCGAGCGGGAGGTGCAGCGTGACGACGTCGCCCGGCCGCACGTTCCGGTCCGAGGAGACAACCGCCACGATGTCCACACCGG
>JARLHH010000311.1 GCA_031292335.1 Candidatus Limnocylindrales bacterium
ACGCTCGCCGAGCCGGATCTTCCCGGGGCTCTGGCAATGCGTCACCGGCGGGCTCGAGCCGGGTGAGCGCGTGCCGATGGCGGCGCTCCGGGAAGTCTTCGAAGAGGTGGACTTCGGTTCGGCGGAGGTCGAGGCGTTCTACGACCTGGACCAGGCCACCCAGTTCTACGACGAGGGCTCGGACGGGATCGTGACCGGCGCCACGTTCGCGGTCCGGGTCCGACCCGACGCGGTCGCGCGGCTCTCCCACGAGCATGACGACGCTCGGTGGATGGCAGCGGAGGAGGCGCTCGGGCTGGTCGTCTGGCCGTCGTACGCGGCGACGATCCGACGCATCCTCACGACGTTGGCGGACCCGAACGCGGCGCACTGGTTCGAGCTGACGCCGGAGGGTCACAGGATCGCGCGGCCGCCTCGCGGGGAGTGACGGAGCCGCCGGCGGGGCGTCGGGTCCCACGCACGGGGCCGCCGGCCGTCATCGCACGCCAGCCGACCTGCGGTGCTCACGTCACCCAGCCCGCCGTCCCCCGTCCGGTCCGGGCTGGCCCGCGGGGTAGAATTCCGCGCAACCCGCCCGACGCGTGGCAGCCCAGGAGGCCGGAGTTGCTCGACCAGAACCGCTCGACCGCCCCGGCCGCCCGACGCGCGTTCCGCTCGAAGGTGGACTCGATCCGGCCGACCTACGGCTTCGAGGATGTCTCGCTCGCGCCGGGGACGGAGACGGTCGAGCCCGACGATGTCGTCGTCGCCCAGGTCTTCTGCGGGATCGAGCTCGCCATCCCGGTGCTGGCCGCCGCGATGGACGCCGTCGTCGACGCGCGGAGCGCCGGTGTGCTCGCCGGTCTCGGCGGGCTCGGGTTCCTGAACCTCGAAGGCGTCCAGACGCGCTACGAGGATCCCGCACCGGTGCTCGAACGGATCGCGTCGGCCGCCGACGCGGAGATCCAGGGCGTGCTGGCCGAGGCATATGCCGCGCCGATCCGCCACGAGCTGATCGCGCGCCGGATCGCGGAGATCCACGCCGCCGGATCGAAGGCCGCCGTCTCGTCCACTCCGGGCGCCGCGCGCCGCTTCGGGCCGGTCTGCGCGGAGCACGGCGCGGACCTGTTCCTGGTCCAGTCGCAGGTTTCGTCGGCGCGCCACCTCGCGACCGCGTACCAGCCGCTCAGCCTGGCCGAGTTCATCCGCCTCATGCCGATCCCCGTGGCGGTAGGGAACACGACCAACGCGGATGCCGCCTTCGCGCTCATGGAGCAGGGCGCGGCGGCGGTCTTCGTGGGTGTCGGGCCGGGCGCTGCATGCACCACGCGCGAGGTCCTGGGAATCGGGATCCCGCAAGTGACCGCGGTGAGCGACGTGGCGGCCGCTCGAGACGTCTTCCTTGCCGAGACCGGGCGCCGGGTCCAGGTCGTGGCGGACGGCGGCATGAAGCGCGGCGGCGACATCGCGAAGGCGATCGCGGCGGGCGCCGACTCCGTCATGCTCGGGACCCCGCTGGCACGTGCGGACGAGGCGCCCGGCCGCGGCACGAACTGGGGGATGGCCGCCCCGTCGCCGGTCCTTCCGCGCGGCACCCGGATCCGGGTCGGGACGGTGGGGCCGATGGAGCGGATCCTCTTCGGCCCCTCGCACGTGACGGACGGCACGCAGAACCTGGTCGGCGCGTTGCGCCAGTCGATGGCCGCGCTCGGCGCGCGGACCCTGCGCGACATGCAGGCGGTCGAGATCGTCTACGCGCCGTCCGTCGCCACCGAAGGCAAGTCCTGGCAGCTTCGCGGCCGATAGGGCAGGCGCGGCCTGTGCCCCGGGACCCCTACCTCGAGCAGCTCGTGGGCTGGGAGAAGGCCGTCGCGATCGAGACCCGGGGCCGGAAGAGCGGGCGCCCGGCCGTCGCGGCGGTCGGGTTCGTGGAGGAGCCGGACGGCGCGCTGCTCGTCGCGGCCGGTGATCCGGGCGCCAACTGGGCCGCGAACCTGCGCGCGGACCCGCGGTGCGTGGCCCGGATCGGGACGCGCCGGACCGCCTGTATCGCGGAGGAGCTGGATGGCGCGCCGAGGGCGCGCGCGATCACCGAGCTGATCCTGAAGTACGGCACGCCGGCCGAGCGGCTTGGCGCGGGGCCCGCATTTCGTCTGCGGCCCGAGGCGGCAGCCCCGACCGCATGAGCGAGCTCCGACGCGCCCGAACTACTGCAACGTTCCCGCGGAGACGATCAGCCTGATGCCGGTGATCGAGAACGTGAACGGTCCGCCGAGGCGACCACCGCCGTCAACGTAGACGCGCACGGAGCGGCCCGAGATGTAGGCACTGGGGCTCGCCAGGGTCACGCCCGACCAGGTCTTCGCCGTTGGTGAGATCGTGGCTCGCCGCCAGCCCGGCCGGTAGAGCTGGCCCCACGTGGACCCGAGCGACCAGACGTGGAGGCCGACCGTCGGCCGGGCGCCCGAGGATGCCCCGAGCACCTCGACCCGGATCGACCGATACCCGATGCCCGTCGGAAGCGTGAACTGGTATCCCACGCCCGGCCAGTGACCGGCGCTGCCGGCGAGGCTCAGGGCACCCGCGGTGCCGCAGGAGTACGCGCCGACGCCGTCGCCCGAGGTGAACTGGAAGCAGCGCGGGCCCGGGCGGGCGGTGAGGGTGACCGTGGACCAGCTGATCTTGCGCAGCGAGAGGGTGACCTTCGAGGTCGTGACGGCTCGGGGATGGCTCCCGTACGGATCCGTGAGCGTCTGCGTGATCGTGTAGACGCCGGCCGGCAGGGCGGTTCCACCCGAAGTGCGCCCGTTCCAGGCCCACGCATACGGCCCGGAGGCGGTTCGTGCCGTGAACGTTCGGACGACGCTGCCGCTCGCGTTCTTCACGCTGATCGACACCGACAGGGGCTCCCGGCGCGTGCCACGCACCGTCACGGTGTCGCGCCATCCATCCACGAGCGGGTAGAAGGTCGTTTCCGTCACTCCGAGTCCCGTCGCGCGCGCCGTGTTGGCGACGACGGTCGGCGTCGCCGACGCGGAGCCCGAAGGCGCGAAGCTCGCGTCACCGGCATACGCGACCTGGACGCGCTTCGATCCCGTTGTCGCCCACGTCACGGTGAGCGAGCCATGCCCGTTTGAGTCAAGCGGGACGGGCGGCCGCGCGACGCCGTCGATCGTGAAGACCACGCTCCCGGCCGGTGCCGCCCCGCTCACGCCGGGCTCCACCGCGGCGGTCCAGGTCACCGGCGTGCTCGTCTCGAACACGGTGGTTGTCGTCGAGAGCGTGACGCTCGATGTGCCGTGGACGATCGTGAGCGTGCCCGTCACGAACGTGAAGCTGTAGAAGGGTGACGTGAGCGTGCCGTCGGTGCAGGTGATTGGATACGTCCCGGCCGGGCTGTAGAGGGTTGCGGTCGTCGTGCAGGAGGGCACGCCGCTCACCTGCGCCGTCGCGAGCGTCTGGCCGTTGATGAAGCCCGAGATCACGTAGGTGAACGCCGGGTTCGCCGTCCCGAAGGGCCGGGTCTGCGGGTCGGGGGTCACGGTCAGCGTGGGCACCGTGAAGGGAGGTGCGACCGCAAGCGACAGGACCTGCTGGGGTGCAGCGTTCCAGTTGCCGTTGCCGGGCTGGTCGGCGGTTATCGTGCAGGTGCCGACGGCGAGCAGAGTCAGGGCACCGGTAATCGGGTCGACCTTGCAGGTCCCCGAGGTCTGCGAGCCGTACGTGACGAGGAGATGGGACGACGCGGTGGCGTGGACAACCCTGCCCGTAGCTCCGACGTTGATGCCGGTAGGCGCCGGGTCGAACACGACGGTCTGGCTGCCTTTTCCGACCGAGACCTGGAATCCGACCGAAGTGGTCGCGTTGTAGTTCGTGTCGGCGGCCATGGTCGCGGTGACGGTGCAGGTGCCCGCCGCCACGATCGTCACGAGGGAACTGCCGCTCGCGGTGCAGACCGAGGACGTGCTCGAGTCGAAGGTGACCGCGCCGGTGCCGCTGCCGCCGGTGACGGCCGGGGCGAAGGGCGCGGCGCCGGGAGTCTGCGTCTGGCCCGCGGTGACCACCAGGGTCGCCTGGGCGGCCTTGGCGATCGTGATGTCCGCAGCGGCCGAAGTGGTCGCGTTGTAGTTCGTGTCGGCGGCCATGGTCGCGGTGACGGTGCAGGTGCCCGCCGCCACGATCGTCACGAGGGAACT
>JARLHH010000312.1 GCA_031292335.1 Candidatus Limnocylindrales bacterium
ACGCTCGCCCGGCTCGGCGGCGGTGCGCGGCGTCTCGCCGGATCCCGGAGGCCGGGGCGGTGAGCAGCGCAGGGGGCCGCGCCGGGCCCGACGACGTCGCCGAGCGCGCCCTGCTCGCGCGCCTGGCTGCCGCGGAGCCGCGCGGGACGGCGCCGCTCTCCGGCCTGCTGGAGCGTCTCCGGGCGGCCGGGCGCCTGCGCGCGGTGATCGCGCCGGGCGGGCAGAGCGGGGGCCAGGTCCATTGCGAGGATGTCGGTCGGGCTGACGTCGCCGGCATCGCCTACGACTCGCGCCGGGTGGTGCGCGGCGGCTGTTTCGTCGCGGTGCCCGGATCGCACGTGGATGGGCATGCATTCGCCGCCGCCGCCGTCCGGGCGGGTGCGGCCGTGCTCGTGGTGGAGCAGCCCCTGGCGGCCGGCGACGCCGGCCCGGCGATCCAGCTGGTGGTCGATCGCAGCCAGCTCGCGCTCGCGACCGTGGCGGCCTGGTGGTACGCGGACCCCGCGGCCGGGCTGGGCATCATCGGGATCACCGGGACGGACGGCAAGACGACGACCGCCGCGATGGCCGTCGCGGCCCTGGAGGCGGAGGGCCTGCGGACGGGCCTGCTGAGCACTGCCGAGCAGAAGATCGGCGCGGACCGGGCGAGCGCGTCGGCCCACGTGACGACGCCGGAGGCTCCCGAGCTGCAGCGCGCCCTCGCCGCGATGCGCGCCGCCGGCGACCAGGCGGCGATCGTCGAGACCACCTCGCACGGGCTGGCCCTCGAGCGGGTCGGGGAGATCCCCTACGACGTGGCCATCCTCACGAACCTGACCCACGAGCACCTGGAGTTCCACGGGACGTTCGAGGCGTACCGGGCGGCGAAGCGCTCGCTCTTCGATCGCCTGGCCGCCGACCGTCGTCGGGGATCCCGTTCGGCGGCACTGGCCGGCAAGCCGGCCAGCCTTCCCGGTGGTCGTTCCTGGCCGCGGGGTGGCATCGTGAACGCGGACGACCCCAACGCGGCGGTCTTCGCCGACGCCACCCGCGCGGCCGGCGCGACGCTCCTGACGTACGGCCTGACGACCGCGGCGGAGGTGCGGGCCGGCAAGGTCAGCGCGACGCGCGATGGGCTCCTGGCGAGCGTCGTCACCCCCCGCGGCACCGGGACGCTGCGGCTGCCGCTGCTGGGCCGCTTCAACGTCAGCAACGCGCTGGCGGTGATCGCGCTCGGCGAGCTGCTCGAGCTCGACGCCGCGCGGGTCCTCGACGGGCTGGCCGGGTTCCACGGCGTTCGCGGCCGGATGGAGCGGGTGGACCGGGGCCAGCCGTTCGCGGTCGTCGTGGACTACGCCCACACGCCGGCCTCGCTGGCGGCCGCGCTGGACGAGCTGCAGGACCTGGTCGAACCGGGTGGCGGGCGCATCGCCGTCTTCGGCTCGGCGGGGGAGCGGGACGTCGCCAAGCGGGGACGCATGGGACGGGTCGCCGCCGAGCGCTGCCGGGTCGTGATCGCCACCGACGAGGATCCCCGCGGCGAGGATCCGCTCCGGATCCTCGAGCAGATCGCTGAGGGGGCCGAGGCGGCCGGGCTGCGGCGTGGCGAGGGCCTCGAGATGATCCCGGACCGGCGGGCGGCGATCGCCACCGCGATCGGGCGCGCGCGTCCGGGTGACGTGGTGCTGCTGGCCGGCAAGGGCCACGAGCGCAGCATCCTCTACGCGGGTGGGGACCTGTCCTGGGACGAGCGGGGCGTCGCCGAGGAGTGCCTGGCCGCGGCCGGATATCGCTGAGGGGAGGCCGGCTCCGCGGGTCGGCGGGGGACCGCGCGGGCAGGACCCGGAAACGGCCCTGCTATTCTTGCTCGACCCATGTCCATCGAGCAGGTCCCGGCGAGCGAGGCGCCCCACGTCCCCCGGGCGC
>JARLHH010000313.1 GCA_031292335.1 Candidatus Limnocylindrales bacterium
AGGCCAGCCGGATGGCCCACACGGTCAGGGTCAGCGGGTCCACGACGGCTCCGGCGGGAGGACCTCGACGAGGGTCCCGCCCATCTCGATCCGGTCGCCGGCGCCGAGCACGGCGTCGCGGACCGCCCGCCCGTTCACCCGAGTCCCGTTCCGGCTGGCCAGGTCGGTGAGGACCAGCCGGCCGTTGCGCGGCACGAGCCGAGCGTGGTGCCGCGAGACGAGCGGGTCCAGCAGGACGAGGTCGTTGTCGTCACCCCGGCCGATCGCGAATGGGTGCCCTTCGACCCTCAGCTGGCGTTCGACGCCGTCGGGCCCCACGACGCGCAGGCGTGCCCTGGGTGCTGCGGCAGCCGCCGACGGGTGAATCCGCGTGGGCTCGATCGGCGGCGCCGACTCCTGGAAGGAGGTGGAGCCCTCGGCGAAGGCGACCCGGACAACCGCCACGCCCGGCTCGAGGCCGGCCGTCGCCACGATCTTCACCGATGGGGGCTCGGGGATCAGGTAGCCACGGCGGCGGGCATGGGCGAGCGCCGCTGCCGCGAGATCGCGCTCCAGGTCCGGGAGCCGCGCCAGCTCCGCGGCGGCACGTGCATCCACCGCGACCTCGAAGCGCGTGGGCGCGACGGTTCCCGCGGCGCCTGCCCGCCGCTCCTCGTCGATCGCGCGCTCGACGCGGCGCGCGAGCGTGGCGGGCGCGACGGCGGCGCGAAAGAGCCGGGCGCCCGGTCGCTCGAAGAGGCGCTCCAGGAAGTGCTCGAAGGCCGACAGGGGTCGCATGGGTGCCGCGCCGACCTCCGATCCGGAACGTGCCGCGAGGCAGCGGCGATGGGCGGGACGTTTGCCGGGCCCGGTGGTACCTCGGAACCCGGGAGGCTTGGAAGCCTACGGTATACTCTCGATCCCTCTGGCGGGGCGTGGGGGCTCGCGGCGGGGAGCACACGGGGGCCCGATGGCCGAGATCCTGACCGAATCCTTCTGCGAGCGCTGCGGCTCGCGATACACGTTTCAGGCGGGCGTGCCGCGGCGTCGCGGCATCGGGCGAATTCGCACGCTCACGCGCGGCGTGAAGAACTTTGTCGCGAACGACAACGCATCGTTCGCCGAGGCGATGGAAGCCGCGCGCGAGGACGAGGAGCGCGCCGCCTCTGCCCGGCAGCTGGACGCCTTCCACGAGACGTTCAACTTCTGCATGGGATGTCGCCAGTACACCTGCCGGAACTGCTGGAACACCGACGCGGGCGAGTGCCTGTCATGTGCGCCGGACCTGAGCCGGGACGTCCTTCCGCCCCCCTTCCCGCGCCTTGCCGTCGTCGAGGCCCCGGAACCGGATCTCCCCGGCAGGGACGCGTCCACGTGGCCGACCTCCGACCTCCGCCCCGCTCTCATTCCCGCCGTCACCGAGAGCTTTCCCCCGGCGTTGGTCCGTGACACGCGCGCCGACGCCATGGAGCTCGAGGGAACCTCGCCCGGCGCGACGAGCGACACGTCGGCAACCCCGGGACCCGACCTCGAGCTGACACCCGACGAGCTGCATGCCATCCAGGATGCCCTGGCCCGCCACGTCGGATCACCCGCGGTGGATCCGACGGCAGCGCCCGGCGCCCGCACGCCACCTCGCGTCGAGGCGGGTCCCGGGCCGGAGTCGACCATCGCCCCCGCCCCTCTCGACGCGGCGCCACCCGCCCCGGCGGAACCCCTCGCGGAAGCCCGCGCCGAGACCACGCGGCTCCTGGGCCGCTTCCGCCCGCGCCGGGAGCGGACGACGACTGGTCGCCCCGTCACGGCCACGACACGCGCAGCCGAGGTTGCCGAGCCCGCGGCTGCCGAGCCGGTTGCGGCCATCCTGCCCGAGGTCGCCGAACCCGAGGCGGAGGCCACCGAGCCCGTGGCTGCCGAGCCGGTTGCGGCCATCCTGCCCGAGGTCGCCGAACCCGAGGCGGAGGTCACGGAGCCGGAGGTTGTCGAACCCGACGTGGCCGAACCCGTGGCTACCGAGCCCGAGATCACCGAGCCGGCGGCTGCGGAGACAACGGCTGCCGAGCCCGTGATCGTCGAACCAGAGGTTGCCGAACCGGTGGCAGCCGAGCCCGAGCCGGCCGCGGAACCCGAGCCGTACGCCACGCCGGCCCCGCCGCCCGCCGATCACGTCGCCCAGCCAACCTGGCAGATGGTCGCGCCTGAAGGTGCGCCGCCCGCGCAGCCGGGTGCGACACCGTGGCCCGCGATCGCCGACCGGCGGACCTCGGATGCCATCCCGACCGCGCCCTGGGCAGCCCGGGTTGCCGCGGCCCGGTCCCTCGAGGCACCGGTCTGGGACGTGTCCAGTCGCGACCTCCTCGCCGCACCGACCTCGGACGCCGGCCGGCCGATCGGCGTCCAGTCCTGCGTCACATGCGGCCTGTCGCTCTCGTCGAACGCCCGCTTCTGCCGTCGCTGCGGGACCCGCCAGGGCTGATCCGGACAGCTCGGTCGGGGGGCGCCGTGCGCGTCTCGCGGCGTCAGGCGGCCGACGGCGCCTTCGGTCTGGAGCGTCCGGCATGCTCGTCCGCGCGGACCGCCACCCAGGCCGCGCCGACGAGGAACAGCTGGCTGAGGTACGAGAGCCAGACCATCCCAAGGAAGATCCCGGCGAGGGCGCCATACAGATCCGCCGAGCCGAAGAGCAGCGGCCCGACGAGCGAGAAGGCCCCGGTCAGCAGCGAGGCAGCCAGCCCAACCCAGACCGCCGGGACGAACGCATCGCGCCACCGCGGACGGTCCCGCGGAAGGAAGCGGAAGGCAAGCGCAAACGCGGCCATCAGCGGAAGGACCGCCGTCACCCGCAGCCGCGTCAGCCCGAGCAGCCGCGACACCGGACCGGGAACCGTCGCCACCACGACCAGCAGGCCCAACCCGACCACGGCCGCCGCCACCACGACCACCTCGGCGACCATCCGGGCGACCGTCCGTCCCCGCGCTGGCCGGCCGAAGATCATCCCGAACGCCCGGTCCAGGTCGCGCACCAGGGAGCTGGCGGACCAGGCCAGGACCACCGCCCCGATCAGCGAGAGCTCACCCGCGTGCGCCAGGGCGGTGTCGAGCGTGCGCCGCAGGAGGTCCGCGAGCGGTGGAAACTGGTCCGTCAGGAACCCTACGATCCGGGCCCGTGTGTCGAGGTCGCCACCGAACAGTCCGGCGATCGAGGCGATCAGCAGGAGCGCGGGCACGAGCATGAAGAGCGCGGTAAAGGCGAGCCCGCGGGCCAGGAGCGGCCCGCTCGACGCGTTGTAGCGACTCCAGACGCGGCGTGCCATCGCGATACGCGGGACACCCAGGAGGGCGGCCACGACTCGCACGACGTGCTCCCGAATGCGGCGCGCGCGGCCGGTCGGCTCAAAGGTCCTCGAAGAGCCGCGGCTGGACGTTCTCGGCCGCCACGCGCCGGCGCGGCCGCAACAGGGCTCGGACCTCGACCCGCCGGACGTACCGCCGCCCACCCAGCTTGAGCGTCTGGAGGCGGCCCTCGCGGGCCCACCTTCCGATGGTCTCCGGACGGAAGCGCACGTTCGCGTCGCCGAGGATCTGCCCGGCTTCCGCCAGCGTGATCCAGTCCGAGGGGGGTCGGCTCATCGAATGATCAGGCGTCGGCGTCGGACGACGCCGACGTGGAGGCCGGGCCGGGGTCGCCTGGGGTTGCCTCGCCCGGCGTCTCGTCCCGGGGCGGGACGGCCTGACCGGCGGACTCTTCGCCCGACGAGGAGTCCCGTGACGACGGCGTGGCGTTGTCGCCTCGGCGCACAGGCGCGCTCGTCGCCCGGCGGTCCGTCTTCGCCCACCCGCTCCCCTTGAAGTGGATCGTGGGCGGGGCGAACGCCCGGGCGACCGGCCCGCCGCACTCCGGACACTGGTGCGGACCGGCCTCGTTGATCCCCCGCAGCACCTCGAATCGATGGCCGCAGGATCCGCACACGTAGTCGTAGATCGGCACCTGCTCTCCCGCTCCCGTATCCGCTCAGCCGCGCAGCAGCCGCATGCCGCACTTCGGGCAGTAGAAGGCCCGATCGTGGGCGGACGCGAAGCCGCAGTGCGCGCACACCAGGCCGCCGCGGCCGGAGGCCGGGACCGGCCGGTCCAGCGGGACCACGCCCAGGGCGTACTGGCTGGCCAGGATGTTCTGGAAAAGGCCGCCCAGGAGACGGCCGGCGGTGCGGTCGGTGTCGCCACGAACGCCACGGCCGCCCCACCCGACGACGGCCCGAACCAGCATGTCCCCGGTGGCCTCGTCCCAGTGAGAGGCGACGCCACCCACGATCGCGTTGTAGTCGGGGTAGCCGGAGGTGTCGACCTCGCCATCGAGCAGCCCACAGGCGAGCGTGTCGAACGCGAGGTCGATCGCGTCGATCGACTCGAGGACGTAGATGCAGTGGCGCGCGACGGGCGAGTGACCGTGGTGCGCATTCACCCACTGCATCGCCTCGGACGGCCGGATGATCTGCGGGCTGGCCTGGCTGAACTCGATCGGCAGCGGATCGATCACCTCGATCTCGTCCGTCGCCAGTCCAGCCAGCATCGACGGAAGCTCCGCCAGCGCACGCGGCCCGGCCTTCAGGCGCACGCCCTCGCTGCTCTTGCCGGCGTAGTAGAGCTTGAGGAGGTACTCCTGGGCAGACGTGTCCTCGGGGATGGCGGCTGGCGGCGGCGCGGACCGGTCACCGTCCCTCCCCCGACGCTTCAGGAACTCGAGCGGCACGAACTCTCCCTCGGGTGACGTGTCCCTAATCCTAGCAGCGGCCGCGACCGGATCACCGGACCGGCGGCACGTCCGTCCCGACCAGCACCACTCCTTCAAGAGCGCGGAGGCTGATCCGTCCGTTCCGGGCGATCCCGGGCGGGTTGGAGCCGTGGGTGCCCAGCGCGGGCCGCCACCCGGCCGGACCCTCCAGGCGCAGGATCGCCGCCAGGTCGCGCCGGCCAAGGTTCAGGACCACGAGCGCCCGGTCGTTGATGGTCCACCGCCGGAAGGCCAGGACACCGGGGGTGGACGTCGAGACACGCGCCAGGCCACCCGAATGAAGGGCGGGCCTCGCCCGGCGGAGCGCGAGCAGGGCCCGGTAGAAGGCAAGCACCGAGCTGGGATCCGCGCGCTGGGCCGCCACGTTGCGGGTCCGCCAGTCCGGCGGCAGCGGCAGCCAGGGATGCCCCGTGGTGAATCCGGCGCCCGGTTCGCCCGTCCAGGGCATGGGAGCCCTGGCCTGGTCGCGATTCCACCACCTGAAGCCCGGCCCCGAATGGCGGGCGGGCGGGTCGATCGCCACATCGTTCGGGATGACGACTCCCGGCACCCCGAGCTCCTCGCCGTAGTACAGGAACGGCGTGCCCCGCATCGTCAGGAGAAGCAGCGCCGACGCGCGAGCGATCTCGTCGAGGTCGCGTCCGGCCCCCCAGCGCGAGACGTGGCGTGGCTGGTCGTGATTCGAGAGGACGACGGTGGGCCATCGATCCGGACCGTACGCGGCCTCGCGACGATCGAGCGCCCGGCCGATCGCTGCCGCCGACCACCCCGCCTGGAGCAGCTCGAAGTCGAAGACGAGGTGGCGCTCCGCACTCAGGCGCGCGGCCCGACTCGCGTGGCCGTCGAAGAGCTCGCCGACCGTCATTCGGCCCGGCGCCTCGTCGACGACCGCCCGAAGCTCGGCAAGAAGGGCAGGCAGGTCCGGTTGATCCTTGTCGTGGACGTGAAGCTGCCGGGTCCAGGCTGACCGACCCCGCCGGATGGGGTTGGAGCGTCGTTGCGGGTCCTTCAGGAACGCGTTGAACACGTCCATCCGAAAGCCGTCGACCCCGCGCGCCAGCCAGTGGCGCATCATCGCCTTGACGTCCGCGCGGGTCCCCGGGTCTCGCCAGTTCAGGTCGGGTTGCTGCGCCAGGAAGGTGTGCTCGTAGAACTGGCCGCGGACCGGCTCCCACTCCCACGCCGATCCACCGAAGAACGAGACCCAGTTGTTCGGGGGAACCGGCCCCCCGGCCCGGTCGGTCCCCGCAGGGTCGCTCCACAGGTAGCGGTCGGCGTACGGGCCGGTGCGTGAGCTCCGCGATGCGACGAACCAGGCGTGCGCGTCGCTCGTGTGGTTCACGACGAGGTCGAGGATGACCTTGATGCCCCGTCGGTGTGCCTCGGCGACCAGGCGATCGAAGTCGCCCTCCGTGCCGAATTGCGGATCGACGGACGCGTAGTCGCTGATGTCGTAGCCGAGGTCGAGGCCCGGGGACGGATTGATCGGCGAAAGCCAGATCGCGTCCACCCCGAGCGAGTCGGGGCTCCCGGCAAGATGGTCAAGGTGGCGTGTGATCCCTTCGAGGTCCCCAAGCCCGTCGCCGCTCGTGTCGGCAAACGAACGCGGGTAGACCTGGTAGACCACCCCGGTCTTCCACGGCGCCCAACCGCTGGCTGCCTCCGGCTCCTTGCGCTGCATCAGGGCACCGGGACCGCCACCAGCCAGCGCACACCGTATGGGGGGAGGGCAATCAAGTCCGACGGCAGGAACGGTCCTTCGGCGGCGATCACGTCCCGCGCCGCGTCCAGCCCGACCATCTCCAGGGCTCGGCCGTCCAGGTTGCGCGGCGTCTCGGTGAGGTTGTGGACGGCCAGGAGCGGTCCGGACGCGTGGGTCCGGACGAAGGCGAAGAGGCCCGGGTCGCCCAGGTCGATGAGCTCGAGCGGCACGGAGGCGTGAAGGGCGACCATCTCCCGGCGGACCTGCACCAGGCGTCGCGTTCCCTCGAAGACCCGCGCGACCGGACCGCCCGCATGGCGCTGCGCCGCCCGCTTCCAGTCCATCCTGGGCCGGTGCAGCCAGCGGTTGTCCGAGGCCAGGTCCGCCTCGTTCCGATAGCCCCGATCGTTCAGGAGCGCGATCTCGTCGCCCATGTAAAGGAGCGGGAGACCGTCCCAGCCCATGATCAGGGCGTGTCCGAGGAGGATCCGCGCGACCGCCAGGTCGACCTGGCCGGCGTCCTCCGTCTCGAGCGCGCGTTCAAGGCCCGCCAGGCTGGCGAATGACCCGCTGATGCGCGAATCGCCGTTGACCGGGTTGTGCTGGAAGACCTCTCCCCGCGCGAAGGAGCCGGGGAACTCTCCCGAATAGTAGGACGACAGGAAGGCGCGATGCTCCGGCCCGGTCCAGCCGACGGCCTCCGCGTCCAATTCGGTGATCGCCCAGCCGATGTCGTCGTGGCAGCGGATGTAGGTCGCCCACGACGTCGTGGCCGGCTTGCGCGGAAAGGCCGACAGGACATGGGTCATCAGGCGCGTGTCGCGGGTCGCCAGGGCCGACCAGTACTGGACCATCAGGCTGTTGTGGTAGGCCAGGTCACACTCACGTCCGTGGTTCCGGCCGACACCCAGGTACGGCGCCAGATCCCCCGGCCCGACGATCGCCTCGGCCTTGAAGATCACGGCGGGCGCGGCGATCCGCGCGCAGGCACGCAGGGCGCGCAGGAGGCTGTGGACCTCCGGCTGATTCTGGCAGTTCGTGCCCATCCGTTTCCACATGAACGCGACCGCGTCGAGGCGGAAGACATCGACGCCACGGTTCGCGAGGTCCAGCAGGATGTCCGTCATCTCCACGAAGACGCGCGGATTCGACCAGTTCAGGTCCCACTGGAACGCGTTGAAGGTGGTCCACACCCAGCGTCCGTCGGGCAGGCGCGTGAAGTTGCCGGGCGCGAAGTCGGGGAAGACTTCCGGGAGCGTTGCTTCGTAGCGGTTCGGCAGCCGGCGGTTCGGGAAGATCCAGAACATCCCTTCGTAGGCGGGTTCGCCGGCGCGCGCACGCACGGCCCACTCGTGCTCGGCGGCACAGTGGTTCAGCACCAGGTCGATGCACAGGCTCATCCCGCGCTCGCGCATCAGCCGGCTGAGCTGCTCGAGGTCGGCCATGCTGCCCAGGCGAGGCTCGACGGCGCGGTAGTCGGCGACGGCATAGCCGCCGTCGTTGTCACCCGGTCGGGAGCGCAGGAGCGGCATCAGGTGGATGTAGCGGACGCCAAGCTCCTCGAGGTAGTCGAGGTGATCCTCCACGCCCCGGATCGTGCCCGCGAAGCGATCCACGTAGAAGACATAGCCGACCATGTCCGGGGCCTGGAACCAGTCTGGGTGCAGCGTCCGCTGCCGGTCCAGCTGCCGAAGGTCCGCCGGGCGCTCGGCCCATCGCGCGGCGAGCACGCCGACCAGGCGCTCAAGGTTCTCGGCCAGGCGGTGATCGCGGCCGTATGGCTCGAGCAGCCCCTCCCAGAGGTCGGTCCAGTGCCGGCGGAGGCGCATGACGAACGACTCGGTCTCGCTCGGCGGTCCCGCGGCCAGGGCATCGCGGGCAAGCGCGGTCGCGCGCTCCAGCCAGATCTCGCTCGCCCCGCCTTCCCGGCCCGAGCCCCGGACCTCGCCAGCCTCGCCGCCGGCGATCGTCCTGCTCCTCATGCTCTCGTCTCCTCCGCTCCCACTCCGTCGGCCTCGCCGAAGCGTTCGCGGAACAGGACAATCCCGCCGACCAGCCCCACGTCGTCGCCGAGCATCGCGGGCACGACGGTCACGCGCGATGCCGGACGCCGAAACGCGCCATGCTCGATCGCGGCTCGGGCCGGCCCAAGGAGACGGTCCCCCTGGCCCGTTGCGAGGCTGCCGCCGACGACGATCAGCGTCGGGTTGAACACGTCGGTGAGGCTCACGCAGGCGGCCGCGAATGCCTCGCGCCCGTCGTCCATGATCCGGGCCGCGACGGCGTCGCCGGCATCCTCCGCACCTGCCACGTCCCGCGCCCCGAACGCCGCGCCGCGCTCGCGAACCAGGTCAGCCAGCAGGCCGCTCTCGCCGCGCCCGGCGGCCTCCCTCGCCCGCCTCGCGATGCCGCTTCCCGACGCGATGGCCTCCAGGTGGCCGGGCATCCCGCACCCGCACTGCGGGCCGTGAAGGTCGACCACCAGGTGCCCCAGCTCGCCCGCGGTCCCGTCCGGCCCGCGAAGGAGCCTGCCGCCGCTGACGATCGCCCCGCCGACCCCCGTCGAGACGGTGAGGTAGAGGAAATCCTCGCAGCCGGCCGCCGCGCCGAACCGACCCTCGGCAAGCGCGGCGACCTGCGTGTCCCGGTCGAGCGCCACCGGAAGGCCCAGGGCCTCCTCGACGCGCGCGGCGAGGGGAATGTCGTGGAACGTGCGACCAAGGTTCGGCGGGTCGAGGATCAGGCCCCGGCGGGGGTCGACGGGGCCCGGCGCCGAGATCCCGACCCCGACCGGTGGCGGCTGGGAGAGCCGGGCAAGGTCCTCCCTCACGCCACCCAGGGCCGCGATGCACGCGGAGACGATCGCCTCGCCCCCGTCGGCGACCGGCGTTCGCGAGCGGCGGGCCGCGACGATCTGGCCCCCGGGACGCACGCAGGCGGCCCGGATCTGCGTCCCCCCGAGGTCGAGCGCCAGGACGCCGATGGCGGAGCGATCGGCCACGCTCAACCCTTGACGGAGCCCGCGAGAAGGCCCCGGACGAAGAACCGCTGGAGCGCGAGGAACACCATGACGGGAACGATCATGGACACGAAGGCGCCCGCCGTCAGGAGCTGCCAGTCCTGGCCTCGGGAGCCCGTCATCGACACCAGGCGGGAGGTCATGACGGCCACGTCCTGGTCCGTTCCCAGGAACGTCGTCGCCACGAGGAGGTCGTTCCAGACCCACAGGAACTGGAAGATGGCGAAGGACGCGAGGGCGGGGACCGAGAGCGGCAGGATCAGGCGCACGAAGATCGTGAAGTGGGACGCGCCGTCCAGCGAGGCCGACTCGATCAGGTCCTTCGGAAGCTGGCTGATGTAGTTGTAGAGCAGGTAGGTCGCGAGGGCCAGGCCGAAGCCCGCATGCGCCAGCCAGACCGCCAGGAAGGTGCCGTTGAGGTGGATCGCGAGGTAGGCCTTGAGGACCGGGATCAGCGCGATCTGGAGCGGCACCACCAGCAGCCCAACGACCGTGATGAAGAGGATCCTGCGGCCCGGAAACTCCATCCAGGCGAAGCCATAGGCGGCGAATGCCGCGATCAGGATCGGGATGACGACCGCCGGGATCGTGACGGCGAGCGTGTTCAGGAAGGCCGTCCCCAGCCCGTCGCCGCCGAAGAGCACCGTGTTGTAGTTGTCGAGGGTGAACGTTCCGCCGCCGCCGGTGAAGGCCGTCCACCAGCCGGAGTTGAAGATGTCCTGCTTGTCGCGGAAGGAGGTGATGAACAGGCCGAGGGTCGGCACCGTCCAGACAACGATGAGGGCGAAGACCGCCCCGTTGATCGCCACCCGGGACCAGGCAATGCGTCGCATCGCAATCACCTCAGATCGCCCGGCCGCGGAACTGCCGCAGGTTGTACCAGATGACCGGCGTCACCGCGACCAGCAGGATGATCGCGAGGGCGGCGCCTCGACCGGCGTCGAAGAACGTGAACGCCTGCTTCCACATGAGGGTGGCGATGACCTGCGTGTTGAAGTTGCCGCCGGTCATCGCGGTGACGATGTCGTAGATCTTCAGGGTGAGGATCGCGATCGTGGTCGCGACGGTCACGATCGTCGGCCAGATCGTCGGAACGATGAGGCGGCGGAAGACCTGCCACTCGCTGGCCCCGTCGATTCGCCCCGCCTCGAGCATCTCATCGGGAACACCCTTCAGGGCGGCCCCGATGATCACCATGGCGAACCCGGTCTGGCCCCAGATCAGGATCACGATCAGCAGAATCGTGTTGAGCGGCTCACCGGTGAGCCATGAGACCGGGCCGATGCCGAAGCCCGACAAGATCGCGTTCAGCAGCCCAACCTGGGGTTGACCCGCCGGCTGGAACGAGAGCACGAAGCGCCAGATCACGCTGGCGCCCACGAACGAGATCGCCATCGGCAGGAAGATCAGCGTCTTGGCCAGGCGGTCCAGGCGTGAGCGCTCCACGAGCACCGCGATGGCGAGGCCCAGCCCGGTGCTGAACAGCGTCCCGAAGACGAGCCAGAGCACGTTGTTGCGGATCGCCGTGACCATCTCCGGGTTGGAGAACGAGTAGACGTAGTTGTCGAGCCCGACGAACTTGCTGCCGGTGGCGTTGAACAGGCTCTCCCACGCCGTCAGGAACGCCGGGACCAGCAGGTAGAAGGTGAGGATTGCGATCGCCGGCCCGACGAACACGAAGGGCAGGATCCGGCGCTGCCAGGCGGGCGGCAGCTTCTCGGTCAGCCAGTTCGCCACCACGTAGAGGAGCGCAACGCCGCCGATGCCCCAGACGATGGCGACGAGGACGATGACGATCTTGGGTGCGCCGCTGTCCTTGAGGAAGAGGAAGCCCGCCCACAGGACGATGAACGCCACGACCGGGACGAAGATTGACACCAGGAGCCGGCCGGCACCCGTCGCCAGCACCTGGCCGATCCCCCTTGGCGGGGGCGCCGCCACGCTATCTGCGAGTCGCATCCCTTCGATCCTCCACTCGGCGGGACAGGCGCGTGATGCGACGGCGCCGCACCGGGCGGCGCCGTCGCGCTGCAGGCTGGGCTGCTACTGCGTGGGCCAGCTGGCCTGGATGTTGGCGAGCGTGGTGTCGATGTTCTGGCTGCCGTTGATCAGCTTCACGGACTCCGACCAGAAGGTTCCCGAGCCGACAGCCGCCGGCATCGCATCCGAGCCGTCGAAGCGAACCACCGGGGCCTGGACGATCGACGTGGCGAACGCGCGGTCGAGCGCGGACGAGTAGTTCGACAGGTCCTGGGTCTTGTAGGGGAACAGCGCACCGCCGGCCTTCTCCCAGGAGATTCCGGCTTCCGGCGTGGTCAGGTACTTCAGGAAGGCCCAGACCTCGGGCCGATCGGCGAACGCGACGGCCTGGTCACCGCCGACCTCGGCGGGCGTCCCGATCGCGGGGTCGATCGCGGGAAGGGTGAAGACACCGACCTGGTTGTCCAGGTCCTTCTGGACCGCATCCGGGAAGAACGCGGTGATGAAGTTGCCCTGGTTGGTCATCCAGCATTTGGGCGGGTTGTCGAAGGCAGCCTTCGGCGCCTCGCCGAAGTTCGTCTGGACGATGTACTGGGGGCCGCCGTAGACGTACTTCGGGTTGCCGAAGATGTCCATCATGACCTGGAACGCGTTCTTGACGCTGGGGTCGGTGAACGGCGTCGTGCCGGCGACCCACTTGTCGTAGCCGGCTGCGCCGACGGTGCGGAGCA
The DNA here is from genome assembly GCA_031292335.1 of Candidatus Limnocylindrales bacterium. Lineage (GTDB taxonomy): Bacteria > Chloroflexota > Limnocylindria > Limnocylindrales > CSP1-4 > CTSoil-043. The sequence goes on from JARLHH010000313.1 coordinate 12,204, forward strand.
TGATCTCCTCGACCCAGTCGGTCACCGGCCAGCCGGTCGCGGCGCCGCTCTCGATGCCGATGCACCAGGGAGGCGTCCCGTCGGCAACCATCTTGTCTTCGAGCGTCTTGAGCTCATCCCACGTCGTGGGAACGGTGTAGCCCTTGGCGTCCCAGGCGACCTTGGGGTAGAAGACCAGGCCCTTCAGGTTGACCCGGTGAAAGACGCCGTAGACCTTGCCGTCGGCGGCGGTTCCCACGTCCTTCCAGCCAGGCCCGTAGTTCGCGTCGATCGACGCGACGATGTCGGCCGGCAGCGGGAACAGCTTGCCCTGCGACGCGTAGTTCTTCATTCCGCCCGGCTGCGGGAGCATGGCGACATCCGGCGGGTTGCCCGCCTGGACCTGCACGTTCAGCTGCTGCTCGAACGACTTGTCGCCGTTGTAGACGACCTTCACGCCCGTGGCGTCTTCGAAGGGCTTCACCGCGTCAGCGAAGGCGGCTGCCTCCGTGTCGACGAAGGCGCCGCCGACCGTCACGGTCTTCCCGCTGAGATCCGCCGCGGACGGTGCCGACGATGCACCTCCGGCAGGCGCCGACGTGGCGGCGCTGCTGCACGCGGCCAGCACCACGGCCAGGGCGGCGGTGGCAACAACGAATCGATTGCGCATCCTCTCCTCCATCCGGCGGTTCCTCCCGCCGCGAGCTCGTGGCGTGTGGAACCGGTTCCACAACCCCCGCTGGCAGATTATCAGAACTGTCAAGAGGAATCCCGCTGCATCTGCCGTGCGCCCGACTGGACGACTTCACCCAATGTCTGCCAGACTGGAACCGATTCCAGCCACGGCGGTATGCTGTGACCGCAACTCCCGAACGGACGAGACCGAGATGCCAGCTACCATCCAGGATGTCGCACGCGCCGCCGGCGTGGGCCGCGGCACCGTGAGCCGCGTGCTCAACAGCCGGCCCAACGTCGATCCGGTGACGCGGGCGCGGGTGCTCGAGGCGATCGCCGCGCTCGACTTCGTCCCCAGCGCGGCTGCCCGGCGGCTCTCCCTGCGCCGGACCCAGAGCATCGCGGTCGTGACGCTTCACCTCACGCGACCGTCGGTCGTCGAGCGCCTGCGCGGCATCGAGTCCGCGCTCGTCGACGCCGCGCTCGACATGATCGTCCTGAACATCGAGACGGTGGAGCGGCGCGACGCGGTCCTGCGAGACGTGCCCCGCCCGGAGCGCTTCGACGGGCTGATCCTGATCTCGGTCGCGCCCCACGACACGGAGCTGGCCCAGATCCGACGCTCGGGCCTGCCGGTCGTCCTGATCGACGCCCATCACCGCGCGCTCCCCCGGGTCGTCTGCGATGACGTCGGCGGCGGGATGCTGGCGGCGAACCACCTTCTCGAGTACGGCCATCGGCGCTTCGGCTTCATCGGCGACGAGCCGCGCCCCACCCTCGGCGTGCCGTCGAGCCGGATGAGATTCCGCGGCGTCGGGCTTGCCCTACGCGAACATGGCCTCGCGATCCGGCCGGAGCACGTCGCCGAGGGCGAGCACACCCGCGAGTTCGCCCGCGAGCTGACCGAGACGATGCTGCGAAGCGCCGCGCGACCCACCGCGATCATCGCCGCCAGCGACACCAAGGCGATCGGCGTGCTCGAGGCGGCGCGCACGCTGGGCATCGACGTGCCGGGGGAACTGTCGGTCATCGGCTATGACGACGTCGAAGCGGCCGATTTCGTCGGCCTGACCACGATCCACCAGCCGCTCGCGGAGACCGGCGCCCGGGCGGTCCACCGCATGATCGGGTTGATCGCGGGCGCGGCGCGGGTTCCGCTCCGCGAGGTCCTCCCCGTCTCGCTCGTCGAACGGCGGACGACGGGTCCCGCGCCGGCGTAGACCGCGTCGGCGCCCTCCCCTACCCCTCCAGGCTGGCGCGGAGCCTGGCGACCCGCTCTTCGAGCTCGGCCGCCCGAGCCCGGGCACGCTCGACGACGGCCGCGGGCGCCTGCGCCACGAACCGCTCGTCCGCCAGGCGAGCGCGGGCTCCGTCGAGCTGGGTCTCGGTCCCGGCCAGCTCGCGTTCCAGCCGGGCCCGGTCGCGAGCGGCCGCCTCGGCGCCCGCCGCGAGCGGATGGACCATCGCCTCGATCGGCCCCGCCACCACGGCCAGGCCTCCCGGTGCCCCGGAGCGCAGGGCATCGGCGTCGGCCACCCGGCGCAACGGGCGCGCGTGCGCGAGCCGCTCGAGCGCAGGCGCCAGCGTGTCGAACGCCGGACCGAGCGACGACGGCAGCGCCACGTCCACCGCGAGCCAGGCCGCCGGATCGAGCCTCGCCTCGGAGCGTGCGTTGCGGAGCGCGCGGACGAGCTCGAGCAGCGCGCCGACCTCTGCCTCCGCCGCGGCATCCGCGGGCGGCGCGGCCGGCCAGTCGGCCACGATGAGCAGGGCCGGGTCGCCGGCGGCACGCGGCGTTTCGTCCCAGATAGCCTCCGTGACGAACGGCATCACCGGGTGCAGGAGGCGCAGGTACGTGTCGAGGGCCTCGACGAGCGTCCACCAGGTCGCCTCCCGGTCCGCGGCCGGCAGCGTCTCGTCGGCGAGGCGCACCTTCGCCAGCTCCAGCGCCCAGTCGCAGTACTCGCCCCAGATCGACTCGTACAGCACGCGGGTCAGCTCGCCGAACGAGTATTCCGCCAGCGCCCGGTCGGCCGCCACGACGGCGGCCGCCACGCGGCTGCGGAGCCAGCGCTCCGCCGGTCCGAGCCGGGCGGCGTCGGGGGCGCTGCGCACGGCATCGGGCGGAGTGGTCGAGGGACGCGCGCCGAGCACGAAGCGGGCGGCGTTCCAGAGCTTGTTGGCGAAGTTGCGCGCGTTCTCCAGCTTCTCGGCGCTGAACTTCTGGTCGTTGCCCGGGGCCGCGCCGTGGATCAGGGAGAAGCGGAGCGCGTCGGCGCCCGATTCCTCGATCGCCTCCAGCGGGTCGACGACGTTGCCCTTGGTCTTGGACATCTTCTGGCCGTAGGGGTCACGCACCAGGCCCGAGAGATAGACCACCTCGAACGGGGCGTCCTCCATGAAGTGGATCCCGAGCATCATCATCCGGGCGACCCAGAAGAAGATGATGTCGTAGGCGGTCTCCATCACCGTGCCCGGATAGAAGCGGGCGAGGTCCGCTGTCGCTCTGGGCCAGCCCAGCGTGGAAAACGGCCAGAGGCCGGAGCTGAACCAGGTGTCGAAGATGTCGGGATCCTGGGTCAGCTCCGCCGGCGGACGTCCGCACGCCTCGCAGGCGGCCGGGCCGGCCGCGTCGGCGGTCACCGTGACGTGCCCGTCCGGGCAGTACCAGGCCGGGATCCGGTGGCCCCACCAGAGCTGCCGGCTCACGTTCCAATCGCGGATGTCGGTGAGCCAGTGCTCCCAGACCTTCTCGAAGCGTTCGGGAAGGATGACCGTCCGGCGCGTCCGCGTGGCCCGCAGGGCGGCCTCCGCCAGGGGCTTGGTGCGAACGAACCACTGGGTCTTCAGGCGCGGCTCCACGACATCGTGGCTGCGATGGCAGCGCCCGATCACCATCTCGTGGGGCGTGCTCGCCATCAGGTCTCCGGCCGACTGCAGGTCGGCCAGGATGCGCTGGCGGGCCGCGTAGCGTTCCAGGCCCGCGTAATGACCGCCGGCCGCGGAGATGTGCCCGCCGTCGTCCATCACGTCCACGAACGGGAGGTGATGTCGCTCGCCTGTGGCGTAGTCGTCCGTGTCGTGGGCCGGGGTGATCTTCACGGCCCCGGTCCCGAAGGCGCGATCCACCACGGCGTCGGCAATGATCGGGACATCGCGTTCGACGAACGGGATCCGGACCCGCCGGCCGACCAGGGCCGTGTAGCGCGGATCGTCAGGGTGCACCGCGACGCCGGTGTCTCCCAGGATCGTCTCCGGCCGGGTGGTCGCGACGCTGATCGTGGCCGCGTGATCCGGGTCGCCCGTCGCCTCGTCGAGCAGGTGATAGCGGATCGTCCAGAGCGTGCCCGTCTCCGGCGTCGCCACGACCTCGAGGTCGGACAGGCTGGTCCGACATCCGGGGCACCAGTTGATCAGCGTCTCGTAGCGGTACGCCAGGCCTTCGCGATACAGGCGCGCGAACGCCTCGCGGACCGCCCGGCTGGAGTCCTCGTCCATCGTGAAGCGGAGGCGACCCCAGTCGCACGAGGCGCCGACCCGGCGCTGCTGCGCCAGCATCAGGTTCCTCGTCTCGCCGATGAAGCGCCACATGCGCTCGAGGTAGCGGTCGCGCCCGAGGCTGGCGCGCGTCTCGCCCTCCGCGGCGATGATCCGGTCCAGGACTACCTGGGCCGCGATGCTCGCATGGTCCAGGCCGGGCAGGAAGAGGGCCGCCCGGCCCTGCATCCGCGCGTGGCGCGTCATCAGGTCCTCGACCGCGCTCCGCTGGGCGTGGCCGAGATGGAGACTGCCGGTCACGTTCGGGGGCGGCTGGATCAGCACGAAGGGCGGCTTCGCCGGGTCGGCCCGCGAGCCGGCGCCGTCGGGCGCGAAGACGTCGGCCGCCAGCCAGCGCTCGTAGATCGGCCCTTCGACCTCCGCGGGCCGGTAGGCCTTCGCGAGCCCCGGACCGGCGTGCTCCTGCGTCATCGCGCGCTCCCTCCGCAACAGAACGACCCCGCTCGTCCCAGCGGACGAACGGGGTCGTGGTACCACCTGCTGGTTCGGCTTCCGGGTCGCGACCGGTCATCCCGGCCCATGCGCGTCACGACGCGCCCGGCAGCCCTCTCGGCGCGCTATCGGGCGCCTCCCGTCACGACTCGCGAGCGACATTCGCACCGGGGTCTCCACGCGGCTCGCACCGTCCCGCGCTCGCTTCGGCCCCTGCCGGCGTTACTCCTCCCGGTCACCGCCGTGAGGCCCGGAGTGTAGCACGGCCCGCCGGCGACTCCGGCCAGCCGGTCGGGCGCCGGGGGGCGGGCTCCGATCAGGCGGTTGCGCCCTGGGCGGCGAGCCACTCCGCGTAATTCGTCTCGTCCACGCCGCCGTCGATCTCGGTCTTCGTGAGGAGGAGCGGCGGCCGGCCGTCGCGGATCGTCTCCTCGGTGATGATGCACTTCCGGATCTCGATCTGGTCGGGGATGTCGTACATCACCTCGAGCAGGGACTCCTCCACGATCGTGCGAAGCGCCCGCGCCCCGGTCTTGCGCGCCAGCGCCGCGTCGGCGGCCGCGGTGAGCGCGCCGTCCGTGAAGACCAGCTCCACCTTGTCGAGCCCCAGGAACCGCTTGAACTGGCGGGTGATCGCGTTCTTCGGCTCGGTCAGGACCCGGACCAGGTCCTCCGCGGTCAGCGCTGCCAGCGTCACCACGACCGGGAGCCGGCCCACGAACTCCGGGATCAGCCCGTACTTCAGGAGATCCTCCGGCATCAGCCGGTCGAGGATCTTCTCGCGATCCGCGCGGGTGCCCGAGGCATCGCTGCCGAACCCCAGCGCCCGCTTCCCCACCCGCTCCTCGATGATCCGCTCCAGGCCGTCGAAGGCGCCGCCGCAGATGAAGAGGATGTTGGTGGTGTCGATCTGGATGAAGTCCTGGTGGGGGTGCTTGCGGCCTCCCTGGGGCGGCACGTTGGCGGTCGTGCCTTCGAGGATCTTGAGGAGCGCCTGCTGCACTCCCTCGCCCGACACATCCCGCGTGATCGACGGGTTGTCCGCCTTGCGGGCGATCTTGTCGATCTCGTCGATGTAGATGATCCCCCGCTGCGCGCGGGCCACGTCGAAGTCGGCCGCCTGGATCAGCCGGAGCAGGATGTTCTCGACGTCCTCGCCCACGTAGCCGGCTTCCGTGAGCGACGTCGCGTCGGCGATGCAGAACGGGACGTCCAGCACGCGAGCCAGCGTCTGGGCCAGGAGCGTCTTGCCCGAGCCGGTGGGTCCGACCAGCAGGACGTTCGACTTCTGGAGCTCGACGTCGTCGGTGGAGCCCCCCGCGTTGATCCGCTTGTAGTGGTTGTAGACCGCAACCGCGAGGACCTTCTTGGCCCGCTCCTGGCTGATGACGTAGCCGTCGAGCGCGTCCTTGATGTGACGCGGCGAAGGGAGCTTCTCGGCGGCCGGCTTCTGGCGGGGCTGCTCGAGGAGCTCTTCCTCGATGATCTCCTGGCACAGGTTGATGCATTCGTCGCAGATGTAGACGCCCTGGCCCGCGATGAGCTTGCGGACCTGCTCCTGGCTCTTGCCGCAGAACGAGCAGCGGTACGGCACCTTGGGCGTCTTGCCTGTGGTCATCTGCGCCTGTTCTCCCTGCGCTGCATCGCTTGGCGCCCGGCGCCGACCCTGCTACGCGTCCGCCGGAGCCGCCCCGCCGGGTGCCCCGTCCGAATCGGCCGCCGCCTCGCTGCTCTTCCCGCTGGTGGCGGACGGGAGCCCGGCTGCGACGGACTTCGGAACGGGCGCGTAGACAGCGTCGATGATGCCATACGCCTGGGCCTGGTCGGGACTCATGAAATAGTCCCGTTCGGTGTCCTTGACGATCTTCTCCACCGTCTGGCCCGTGTGCTTCGCGAGCAGCTCGTGATTCGCGTTGACGAGCGTCTCCATCTCGCGAACCTGGATGAAGACGTCGGGGGTGTTGCCCCGGAACCCGCCCGAACCCTGGTGGATCATGATCCGGCTGTGGGGCAGCGCGTACCGCTTGCCCGGGTGACCCGCCGCCAGGAGCACGGCGGCCATGCTGGCCGCCATGCCGACGCAGATCGTGCTGACCGGCGCCCGGACGAGCTGCATCGTGTCGTAGATCGCCAGGCCGGCCGTGATCACGCCACCGGGCGAGTTCACGTAGAGGTTGATGTCCTTCTCCGGGTCCTCGGAGTCGAGGAAGAGCAGCTGGGCGATGATCAGGTTCGCGACGTTGTCCTCGATCGCGTCGCCCAGGAAGACGATCCGTTCCTTGAGGAGCCGCGAGTAGATGTCGTAGGCCCGCTCCCCGCGGCTCGACGTTTCGATGACCATCGGCACGAGCATCTGGGACCCTCCTGGAACGGCGCTCCGGCGCCGGCGCGCCTGACGGACGTCCGCGGCGATTGACCGGATGAATGATGGATCAGGAGCGGGCCGAACCCGCCTCTTCGACGGCGGCGGCCCCGGCGGCCGCGTTCGCGTCCTCGATGTGCGGGATCGCGGGATGTTCGGGGTGGGCGGCCAGCCATTCGTCGACCAGGTTCTCGACCACGCGCGAGCGGCGCAGCGAGCTGCGAATCGCGGCCTGAGCGCGCGGCGTGTCGAAGTACGCGGCGAGCTTGGGGTCGTCTGCGTAGCGCTGCCGCGCATTCGACGCCTCGGCTGCCACATCGGCGTCGGAGACCTCCACCCCTTCGGCCTCCGCGATCCTGCCGAGCACGAGGAGCGTCTTGGCGCGTTCCTCGGCGCCCGGGCGGAAGTCGGCATGCAGCGCTTCCGGCGTCTTGCTCGTGGCCTTGAGGTAGGCCTCCTCGGTGATCCCCTGGCGCGCCAGCGCGCCGCGCAGCTCGTCGTGCATGACCTCGACCTCCTCGTCCACGAGCAGGTCCGGGATCTCGAGCGTGGCGTTCTTGACCGCGTAGTCGATGATGCGGTCGGCGAACCCGTGACGGGCCCGGTCCAGCGCGTTGCGGGCCAGTCGCTCCCGAACCTCCGAGCGGAGCTCCGCGAGGTCCGCGAACTCGCCCTGCGAGGCGGCGAACTCGTCGTCCGCGACGGGCAGCACCTTCTCGCGCAGCTCCCGGATCGTGACCGCGAAGTGGGCCGTGACGCCCTGCAGCGACGCTTCCTGGTAGTCGAGCGGGAAGGTGATGTCGAATTCCGTGGAATCGCCGGCTCGCAGGCCCACGAGATGCTCCTCGAAGCCCGGGATCAGTCGCTCCTGGCCGATCACGATCGGCATGCGCTCCGCGGAACCGCCCTCGAACGTCTCGCCGTCGCGGGTCCCGACGAAGCCGATGACGGCCCAGTCGTCGTCCTTGGCGCCGCGGTCCTCCACCGGCACAAGCGTCGCCTGGGAGTCCCGAAGCTCGTCGATCACCCGGTCCACCTTCGCGTCGTCGACCGGGTCGATCTCGGGGGCGAACGGGAAGTTCCGGTAGTCGCCCAGCTGCACCTCGGGGCGGACGGAGACCGTGGCCGTGTAGCGGAACGGCTGCCCTTCGTCCGCCTGGACGACGTTGATGGTCGGCCGGCCGATGACGAAGAGCTCCGCCTGCTCGGCGAGCGCCGCGCGATAGGATCGCTCCACGAGCTGGTCCACGGCTTCGTCGAGGACCGACCCGGCGCCGAGCTCGCGCTCGACCATGGAACGGGGCGCCTTGCCCGGCCGGAATCCCGGAATCCGGGTCCGCTGGCTCAGCGTGCGCGTCGCGTCGGCGACGGCCCGGGTGAGCTCGGCGGCCGGCAGCTCGACCTCGAGGATGACGGTGCTCTTCTCGGACGGGGTTGTGGTGACGTGCATGGCCGCCAAGTATACGGGCGGCCCCCGCGGCGCGCCCCACGGCCGGCTGGTGGGCGAGGAGGGGGTCGAACCCTCACGTCACTCGCGTGACACCGGCTCCTAAGGCCGGCGCGTCTGCCATTCCGCCACTCGCCCAGGCGGCGAGTCTACCGCGCGGGACCCTCGCCTCCGGGGCGGTCCGACGCCGACAAGGCACGCTTCAGGGCCTCCTGCCCCGCCCGCTTCGCCAGTGGCGTGGCAATACCGAGCGCGAACCGCGACAGGGACCGACTGCGGGCATCCGCCTTCCGGTCGCCGGCAGTCGCGTCGAGGTAGTCGGCGAAGCCCCGTTCCAGCGCGCCACGGACCTTCCCGCCGTCGTCCCCGAGGGCACGCAGCGCCCGCTCCACCTCCTCGGGGAGCAGGCTCTCGGGGAGCGGCGGCGGCTCACCGACGACGCGGCGCTTCACGGCCCGCAGCACCCGCCTGGGTCCCCCCGCCACGACGAAAGCGGCCCCCGCGGCGGCGCCGGCGGCCCGGGCGGGATACCGCTTCACCTTCGCCCTGACGTCCACGGCATTCCGCGCGGACGTCTTCAGCGCGGCGACCTCGTCAGCGAGGCCGCCGCGCGCCGCTATGGCTTCCTGCCGAGCGGCGTCCGTGCGCGCACCCACTCGATCGTCTCCTTCGTGGTCTCGATGGTCGTTCCGGGCCAGTAGCGCGCCTTGAGGGCACCCCAGTCGTACCCCCGAAGCGCCGTCGCGGCGAGCGCCGGCCAGACAATGAGCACGACGCAGATCCCGATGGCGACCCCGACGTGCCGGCTGAACGAGATCGCCAGGAACGCGCCGGCCAGCGCCCCGACGACCGCTCCGCCGATCAGGCCGGCGATCGCGGCACCGGGACCACCGGCACGCGCGCCGATGACCAGCGCAACGAGCCCGATCACCAGCGCACCCACGGCCAGGCCGGCGACCAGCGGCCGGACCCCTGTCTCAATGCCGGACAGCAGCGCATCGCCGATCTGCCTGAACGCCTGGTTCGGCCAGGCAAGGCCGAGAACGACCGCGACAACGATCCCGATCCCGACCGCCGCGACGAACGCCGTGGCCAGGCGGCGACCGGGGATCTCCAGGGCGGCGGCCAGGAGGGCCGCGACCAGCGCGACGCACAGAAGCACCCCGTGGAGCACGCCCCAGCCCAGGCTCCCGAACAGCCACTCGCCGATGAACAGGGTCGTGCCGACCGACGCGAGGATCGCCGCGAACAGCAGCAGGGCGATCGCGAGCCCGACGAAGATCGCCGCCGCCTTGGCCCGATCGACGATCTCCGAGAGCTCCGTCCTGGCCAGCGCCACGTGCGTGGCGACCAGGCGCCGGGCGGCAGCGACCGTGCGGCGGACCTGCTCCGCCAGCCCGGGAGGCGGGGCCTCTGGCCCGTTGGGGGCGGCATCCGGCCCGGTGGGCGGCACGTCCCGTCCGCGCGGCGCGGCC
>JARLHH010000314.1 GCA_031292335.1 Candidatus Limnocylindrales bacterium
CGATCCGGGCGCGGGTCCTCGCCCTTGCCCGGACCAGGTACGCGGGGGTCAACGACACCCACCTCGCCGAGCTCCTTGCCGAGCGCGAGGGGATCGATCTCAGCCGGGTCACGGTCCGCCGGATCCTGCGGGCCGCGGGAGTCCCGAGCCCCCGGGTACGCCGGGCACCCCACCATCGCAGCCGGCGGGACCGGATGGCCCAGGCCGGCCTGCTCGTGCAGGTCGACGGCTCGCGGCACGCCTGGCTCGAGGACCGCGGGCCGCGCCTGACGCTCGTGGGCGGGATCGACGACGCGACCGGCATCCTGACCGGGGCCACCTTCCGTGACGAGGAGGACACGGCGGGCTATCTCGTCGTGCTGCGCGACACGGTCCGCCGGCACGGCGTGCCGGGAGCCTGGTACCGCGACCGGCACGGCATCTTCGAGACGCCCGAGAAGATGGCCCGCACCCTCGAGGAGCAGCTCGCCGACACGCGGCGCCCGACCCAGCTCGGGCGGGCGCTCGCCGAGCTGGGGATCGGCTCCATCGCCGCCCGGAGCCCCCAGGCCAAGGGTCGCATCGAGCGCGCCTGGGGGACGCTCCAGGACCGCCTGGTCAGCGAGCTGCGGCTGGCGGGGGCGACCGACCGGGAGAGCGCCAACCGGGTCCTGGCCCGCTTCCTGCCGCACTTCAACCGGCGCTTCGGGGTGCCCGCGGCCAACCCGGTCCCGGCCTGGCGGGCGCTGCCGGCCGGCGTCCGGCTCGAGCGGGTCTGCGCGCTCCGCTACCGCCGGGTCGTCGCCGGCGACGGGACGGTCCGGGCCGGGGCGACGATCCTGCAGCTGCCGGCCCGGCCCAACGGGCGCAGCCGCTCAGGCCAGCGGGTGGAGCTCGAGCTTCGCCTCGACGGGCGGCTCGTCGTATGGGACGGCGAGCGCGCCCTCGTCACGACCGAGGCCCCCGCCGACCCGGTCCAGCTCCGGGCGCTCGATACGGCCCGGAGCCAGCTCGGCAGCGCCGCCCCGAGCGTCGGCTCCTCCGCCCTCCCAGCGGCCACCCACCCCTGGCGACGGGTCAAGCCGGGAACCAGGCTCTACGAACGGCAACAGCGGGAGCGACTGACAGGATCACTGACCAGCTGACCTGACGGATTGACGGATCTGCGACAGCACCGGAGCTCCGCGTGTCGGAGCTGCGCGTTCGGGGCCGGCCGTCGGACACACCGGTCCGGCGAGGCACGCTCGCGGCGGGCGATGGGTGAACCGGTGCAGTCGTGCGACAATGCGGCCCGATGATGTCCCGCCGCGGACGGCCGAGCCAGGTCCGGCCCCGACCGCCCTCCTCCGGCAAACCACGGCCGGTCTCGCCCTCGCCGCGAGGCCCGTTCGTGCCGCGCATCCAGCCCCGGCGGGCACCCGAGACGCCACGCGGCCTGCCCCTTGCCGCCAAGGCGGTGCTCGGCCTCGCCGTCGTCGCGCTGGGCGCGGTCGTCCTGTTCACGCTCAACGGTGCCCTTCCCCGGATCGTCTCCACGGTGGGCGACGCCGTCTCGGGAATCACCGGCGCGGTTCTCCCGTCGCCGTCCACCCCGAGCCCGAGCCCCGCGGTCATCCCCGTCTCGCCCGTGCTCGACAAGCCGTCCCAGGTCTCCACGAACCAGGCCACAGTGACGATCACGGGCAGCGTCCCGGCCAGCCTGGTCGGACCTCGGACGGGCGTCACGATCCGCCTGTATGTCGCCTACCCCCAGAAGCAACCGGTCATGGTCCGCGAGGTCCCCCTCGGCGAGACGCCCAGCTTCACGATCCCCGACGTGACGCTCCAGCCGGGTCACAACGACTTCTCTGCGACGGTCGTCGGCCCGGGAGGCGAGAGCGAGGCGTCATCGATCGTGACCTACGTCCTGGACACGACGCCGCCCAAGATCACGATCTCGGCGCCGGTGGACAAGTCGACCGTCAACGCGGACTCGGTCACGATCGTGGGCAAGACCCAGGGCCGGTCGGCCATCACCGCGCGCGATGCCGCGAACGGGCGCACGGCCATCGGCGTCGCCGACGGAACCGGCGCCTTCTCGGTGGTCATGCAGCTCGTGGACGGCACCAACGCGATCTCGCTGACGGCGACGGACCCCGCCGGCAACGCCACGACGACCGAGGTGACGGTGCTGCGGGGGACCGGTGCGCTCAAGGTCGTGCTGAGCGCCTCTTCCTATCGGATCAGCGCGGCGAAGCTTCCGCGGACGCTGGAGCTGCGCGCCGTCGTCACGAATCCCGAGGGGAACGACCTTCCGGGCCGCGACATCACGTTCACCATCTCGATTCCCGGCGTGCCGCTGATCACCGGGCAGGCGACGACCGACGCGACCGGGCTGGCGATCTTCCGGACGCCGATTCCCGCCGGCGCCACCCCCGGAAGCGGGCCCGCGACGGCGTTCCTGACCACCCCCGAGTTCGGTGACGCGTCCGCCCAGGTGGTGATCACGATCATCCCCTGACGCGATGGCGCCCGCGCGAGGCCCGCGCGGCGGCGGTCGCCCACGTGCGGCGACGGCTGGCGCGACGGTCATGGCGCAGCTACCATCCGCGCATGGCGAACTGGCGCTGCCCGCATTGCCGGACGCCGCAGCCCGAGGCCGCGCGGTGCTGGGTGTGCCGCCGCTCCAGCACCAGCTGCGGCACGTGTGCCCACTTCCGCCGCGCGATCGCCGGGCCCCTCGGCGGGACCTGCGGCCTCGATCCGCGCCGGACGGCGCTCCGGGGTGACGAGCTCCGGGGCTGCTGGCGCCCGATCCCGGCGTCCACGCGGCGGTCCGGGGTAGGCGCTCCGATCCCGGTGATCGACCCGGCGGGTCCCCCGTTCCCGGCGCCGGGCACGCTCTGGAGCGAGCCCGAGGCCTGAACGCCCGTTCCATCTGCCGGCGCGTCAGAAACAGCCGGCCGGAATCACGGAGAGGGGCTGGGGGAGGGCGGCGCGGCGATCAGCTGGATCGTCGACCCGAGCGGCACGGCCAGTCCGGGCTGGATGCTCTGGGCAACGACGACGAAGTCCATCGGCGGAATGCCTTCCCCCTGCCACTGGATCTCGAGGACCTCGGACGCCGCCTGGGCGATCGCGTCCCCCACGCTCAGTCCGACATAGGAGCTCACCGGCACGAGGGTCGGCGTTGCGGACGGGCCGGGCTCCCCGGTGGGCGCGACGCTCGGCGACGGCGACGGCTCCGGCGACGGCGGCGGGGACGGGCTCGGCAACGGCGAGGGGCTGGGGGTCGGCTCCGGTCCCTCGGAGACGAGGTAGTCGACCGGCGTGTCCGTCGGAACCGACAGGCCTGCCGGCAGACCCTGCCTGATGATGGAGCCGGCCGGGACCACCGGGTCGAAGTCCTCGGACCGGGTGCCCAGCTGGAGGTTCGCGCTGACGAGCGCCTGGATGGCGGCGCTCTCGGTCAAACCGACGATCGACGGCACGGAGACCAGGTCCTTGCCGCTCACCACGTCCACCTTGACGGTGGACCCCTGGCTGACGATGGTCCCGGCAGGCGGATCCTGGCCGACGATCGTGCCGTCGGCGGCATTGTTCTGCTTGACGTAGGTGGGCGCGAGGACGATCCCGAGCCCGTTCGCCTGGGCGTTCGCATCGGCGTAGGTCGAGTTGATGAAGGTCGGGAGCGTGACGCTGCCGGGCCCGGGCGTTGCCGCCGGCCGCGAGCTCGCCGCGAGGACGCGGAAGAGGAGGAGCCCCGCGATCACCAGGATGACCAGCCCGAGGAGGCCGGCGACCCAGACCCACGGACTGGTCCGGCCGCCGTCACCGGGGTCGGCCGGCGGCGGCACGGGCGGCGGCGCGGCCTGCGACAGCGTCGGCGACTGCGAGTCGGCCGGCACGGCCGGCACGAGCGGGGCGGCGGCGAGCGCCGCGACC
>JARLHH010000315.1 GCA_031292335.1 Candidatus Limnocylindrales bacterium
CAGCAGAGCGCCCCGATCTCCACCGCGTCGGCGAACCTGCAGCTGAGCCAGGCCCAGACCACCCTCAAGAATGCCCAGGACCAGCTCGCCGCGGACACGGCCGCGGGCCCGGCGGCCGCCACGCTCACGGCCGACCAGAATGCGATCAACTCCGCTCAGAGCAAGCTTGACTCGCTGAACCTCTCGATCCAGGCGTCCACGGTCTCCGCCAGCAGCACCGCGGCCCAGAACGCGCTCGCGCTTCAGCAGGCGCAGCAGGCGGTCACGACCGCCCAACAGGCGCTCAGCCAAGCGCAGAGCCAGCTTGCCAGCGACCGAGCCCTGCTTGCCGCATCCCCCGCTCCGAGCGGCAGTCCGACAGTCTCACAGTCGACGATCTCCGCAGATGAGGCCGCGGTCTCGAACGCGCAGTCACAGGTCACGAGCGCACAGAACAAGCTCGACACGCTCAATGCCCAGCTCGCGGGGACGAGCACGCAGTCGTCCATCACCGACCAGCAGAACCAGCTCTCGCTGACCCAGGCGCAGGCCGCCCTGACGCAGGCGCAGGCCCAGCTCGCCACCGACCAGACCAACCTGCTCAAGAACGACCAGACGGCCGTCACGAACGCCCAGAACACGCTGGCGTCGCTCAAGCTCCAGCTCTCGACGTCGTCGAACTCCACCGCGAACCAGCTCGCGTCGGCGCGCCTGGGGCTCCAGTCGGCCGAGCTCTCGTATGCGAGCAAGACCGCGCCGGCGGTCCCCTCGACGATCGCGTCCGACCAGGCGTCCATCACGAGCGCGCAGCAGGCCGTGACCCAGGCCAAGACCCAGGTCGCCGACGCGACGCTGACCGCCCCGGCTGACGGGATCGTCACCGCGGTCAACGTGGTCGCGGGCATCCTGGCGCCGTCCGGGAACGCGATCGTGCTCGAGGTCGGCCCGATGGAGGTGACCGCCAGCTTCGCGGAAAGCGCGATCGGCAGCATCAAGGTCGGCCAGCCGACCACGGTGACCGTGACCGCCCTCGGCCAGACGGTCGACGGGACCGTCAGCCAGATCACGCCGACGGCGGCCACGTCCGCCAGCGGCTCCAGCGTGGTCACCTACGCCGTGCAGATCACGCTGACCGACGCGCCGGCGACGGTCCTGTCCGGGATGAGCGCGAGCATCGCGGTCACGACCGCGGAGGCCGACAACGTCATCGCGGTCCCGGCCATTGCGCTCGAGGGATCGGCCGGCAACTACAGCGTCCGGGTCATCGCGGCGGACGGCTCCTCACAGCTCGTGCCGGTCCAGGTCGGCCTCGTGACGACCAGCCTGGCCCAGATCCAGAGCGGCGTCACCGCGGGTGACACGGTCGCGATCGGGACGGTCTCGGCGCGGACCAGCACGTCCACGAGCGCCGCGGGCGGCGTGGCCATCCCCGGCATCGGCGTCGGTGGCGGTGGCGGCGGCTTCGGCCGCGGTGGCGGGTTCGTCGCGCCATGACGGACACGATGATCGCCCTCGAGGACGTCTCCCGGGTCTATACGTCGGGCAGGCTCTCCGTGCCCGCCCTCGTGTCGGTGAACCTCCGGATCAACCGCGGCGAGTTCGTCGCGATCATCGGACCCTCGGGGTCGGGCAAGTCGACGATGATGAACATCCTGGGGTGCCTGGACCGGCCCACCGAGGGCCGCTACATCCTGGACGGGACGCCGGTCGACACGCTCGACGATGACGGCCTGGCGGCGCTCCGCAGCCGGTCGATCGGCTTCGTCTTCCAGTCGTACAACCTCCTGCCACGGACGTCGGCCCTGGACAACGTGGCCACGCCGCTCATGTACCAGGGCATCCCGCGCCGCGAGCGGCACGCACGCGCCCAGGCCGTCCTCGAGCGCCTGGGCCTGGGCGACCGCCTGCATCACGAGCCGACCGAGCTGTCCGGCGGCCAGCAGCAGCGAGTGGGGATCGCCCGTGCGCTCGTCACGGAGCCGGCCATCATCCTCGCCGATGAGCCGACGGGCAACCTCGACAGTCATTCCGGGGCGGAGGTCATCGAGCTCTTCCACGACCTCCACGCCTCCGGCCGGACCATCATCCTGATCACCCACGACGCCGAGGTGGCGGCCGTGGCCGAACGCCAGATCCACATCCGCGACGGCCAGGTGGCGGCATGAGCATCCGGGATCTCTTCCAGCTCGCGCTCGGGCGCCTGGGAACCGGCAAGCTCCGCACGGCCCTCACCATGCTCGGCGTCATCATCGGCGTCGCGTCGGTCGTGGCGCTCGTGGCGGTCGGGCAGGGTGCCACCAGCGGGATCAGCGACCGGCTCGCCGGTCTCGGCACGAACCTGCTCACGGTCAACCCCGGCGCCACGACCACCGGCTTCACCCGCGGGGCGGCCGGCTCGTCCACGACGCTGACCGTGGCGGATGCGACCGCGCTCGGCTCGCTGTCCGGGGTCCAGGCCGTGGCGCCCCAGCTCTCCACCTCGAAGCTCGTGGTCGCGGGTTCGCTGAACACGACCACGACCGTGATCGGGACCACGCCCGGCTACCTGACCGCCCTGGCCTACACGATGTGGCAGGGCTCGTTCCTGACCCAGGCCAGCGTGGACTCGGACCTCCGCGTGGCGGTGCTGGGCGCCACCACGGCCGACGATCTCGGCCTGGGCGCCAGCTCGGTCGGGACGGACATCCAGATCGCGGGGCTGCCGTTCCAGATCGTGGGCATCATGCAGGCCAAGGGCGGCACGGGCTTCGCCAGCCCCGACGACGAGGTGCTGGTGCCGATCTCCACCGCGGGCGCGCTCCTGACGGGCGCGACCAACGTCCGGTCGATCGGCGTGAGCGTCGCGTCGGCGGACCAGATGGACACGGTCACCGCCGAGATCACCGCCACGCTTCGCCAGCGCCACGGGCTGACGGGCACGGCCACCAGTGACTTCACGATCGCGAACCAGGACCAGCTGCTTGCCACGGTCGGGTCGGTCAGCACGCTGCTGAGCGTGCTGCTGGCCGGGATCGCGTCGATCTCGCTGATCGTCGGCGGCATCGGGATCATGAACATCATGCTGGTCTCGGTCCGGGAGCGGACCCGCGAGATCGGCATCCGCAAGGCGATCGGCGCCCGCGGGCGCGACATCCTGGCCCAGTTCCTCATCGAGGCACTGGCGCTCTCGCTGGCCGGCGGCCTGGTCGGCATCGTGATCGGGTTGGCCATCTCCCTCGTGATCGGCGTGATCGCGGGCTGGGGATTCATCTTCAGCCCGCTGACGGTCGTGGCTGCCGTCGGCTTCAGTCTCATCGTGGGAATCGTGTTCGGCGTCTGGCCCGCAAGCCAGGCCGCCCGGCTCGATCCCGTCGTCGCCCTTCGGTACGAATGACCGTCTCGACACGCATGACCGTCGCCCCGCGACGCAGGAAAGGAACGCACCATGACTGACTCGCTCGCACAGGTCGTCCCGCCGGTGGCAACGCCCCCGCCGCCGGTCATCGCACCGGCCAAGAAGGGGGACCGGACCTTCACGATCTTGCTTGCCGTCGGGCTCCTGATCGCCGTCGGCGGCGTGACGTTCGCCATTGGCCGGGTGACCGCCCCGGCGCCCGCGGCAGCCACAACGCGCTTCGCGGGCGGTGGCTTCGGGGCCGGCGGCACCGGCGTTGCCGGCGCGGCCGGCGCCGCCGGACGCGGTGCCAGCTTCGGCGGGGTCCTCCTGACCGGGACCGTCGAGTCGATCTCGGGCACCACGATGACCCTCAAGGAAGCGAACGGGACGACGGTCACCGTCGACCTGTCCGGCACCACGACGTACCATGCCCAGGCTGCGGCGACCGCGACGGACGTGACGGCCGGGAAGCAGGTCCAGGTGCAGGTGGCGCTCGGTGGCGGCGCCGGCGGCTTCGGCGGCGGCTTCGGCGCCGGGGCAGGTGCCGCGGGCGGCACGGGCGGCACGGGTGCTGCCGGTGGCGCGACGGG
>JARLHH010000316.1 GCA_031292335.1 Candidatus Limnocylindrales bacterium
GGAGGCGGGCGCGGCCCGGACGAGAGCAGCCCGTTTGCCGAGGTCCGGCACGAGCGCCCGATGCTGAGCCTGGCGAACGCGTTCGGGGAAGAGGAGCTGCGTGCCTTCGATGCCCGGGTCCGGCGTGGCCTGGGCCTGCCCGCTGCCCCGGAGCCGGCTCCGGAGCTCCGCTACGTCGCCGAGCTGAAGATCGACGGCCTCGCGATCAGCCTCCGCTACCGGGAGGGACGGTTCGTGCGCGGCGCGACCCGCGGCGACGGCACGACCGGCGAGGACGTCACGGCGAACCTTCGGACGATCGCCGCAATCCCGGATCGTCTCGCCGAGCCTGTCACGCTGGAGGTGCGCGGAGAGGTCTACATGCCCAAGGCCGAGTTCGCCAGGATCAACGCCGAGCGGGAAGAGGCCGGCCTGCCCCTCTACGCAAACCCACGCAACAGCGGCGCCGGCTCGCTTCGCCAGCAGGATCCGGCGGTGACGGGCGGGCGCCGGCTGAGCTTCTGGGCCTACCAGCTCCACGAGGAGACGCCCGCCGAGCCGACCGGCTCACAGTCCGCCGCGCTCCAGCGCCTCGAGACCCTCGGCTTCCCGGTCAACCCGCACCGCCGGGCCGGCCTGGACATCGACGGCGTGATCGCCTTCCTTGCCCGCTGGCAGGAGGCCCGCCATGGGCTCGATTACGAGACGGACGGCGTCGTCGTGAAGGTGGACCGATTCGACCAGCAGGCGCGGCTGGGGATGGTGGCGCGAGCGCCCCGCTGGGCGATCGCCTACAAGTTCCCGCCCGAGCAGGTCGAGACGCTGCTGGAGGCGATCGTCCCGTATGTTGGGCGAACCGGGACGCTGACGCCGGTGGCGCACCTTCGCCCGGCCCGCGTGGCCGGCTCCACCGTCTCGCGGGCCACGCTCCACAACCTCGACGAGGTCCGCCGCAAGGACCTCCGGATCGGGGACCAGGTGATCCTCCAGAAGGCAGGTGACGTGATCCCGGAGGTTGTCCGCGCCATCCCGGAGCGACGCACCGGCGCGGAGCGCCTTTTCGAGATGCCGGAGCGCTGCCCGGTCTGCGACACGCCGATCGTGCGCGACGAGGGTGCCGTCCGCCACTACTGCCCGAACCCGGCCTGCCCGGCGCGGGTCGCCCAGGAGTACGGGCACTTCGCGGGCCGCGGCGGCATGGACATCGAGGGCGCCGGGTGGGCCGTGCTCGAGCAGCTCCTGCAGCGCGGCCTCGTCCGCTCGCGGGGCGACTTCTTCCGCCTTCGCGTCGAGGATCTCGAATCGCTCGACCGGTTCGCCCGCAAGAGCGCGGAGAACCTCGCGGCGGCGATCGAGCGGGCGCGCCGGCGGCCGCTGGCACGGATCCTGAACGCGCTGGGCATTCCCCAGGTCGGCGAGCAGACCGCGATCGACCTCGCGACCTGGCTCGCGGGCCGCGTTCGGCCCGCCGAGGAAGAGGCCATGGGTGGGCCGGATGGCTGGACTGCGCGAGTTGCCGCGGAGCTGCGCCGTGTCGCCGCGGAGGAGCCCGCCGCCTTCGAGGAGGTGCCCGGCGTCGGCGGCACCGTGGCGGCGAGCCTCGCGCGCTACTTCGCCGACCCGGCGACCGCGGGGATCCTCGATGACCTGCTCGCGGCCGGCGTGGAGGCCGAGCCGCCCCGCCTGCCGCCTGCGATCGACGAAGGCCCCGTGGGGGCGCTCGCGGGCAGGACGCTCGTCGTGACCGGCACGCTGCCGGGCATGAGCCGCGCGGAGGCCGAGGACGCGATCCGGGCCGCCGGGGGGAAGGCGACCGGATCCGTGTCGCGCAAGACCGACTTCCTCGTCGCCGGCGAGAGCGCCGGGTCCAAGCTGCAGAAGGCGCAGGAGCTCGGCGTGCCGGTCCTCGACGAGGACGCGTTCCGGCGGCTCCTGGCGGGAGAGGAGACATCGATGTGACGAATCCCACGGATCGGGCCGGGAGCGCGAGCCCGGACAACCTGGCGGACCCCCAGGGCTACCAGCGGCACCTCATTGGCCTGGTCGGATACGACGATCCCGCCGCAGTCCAGGGGTCGACGATCGCGACGTGGCGGGCCCTCGTGGCCGAGGCGGGCCCCGACCTCCGGACGCGGCCGGAGCTCGCCGAGTGGTCGGTCCTCGAATGTCTCGGCCATGCCGTCGACGCGGAGCTCGTCATGAGCGGGCGCTACCGGTGGGCGATCGCGGAGGACGACCCCACGATCGTGGGCTTCGACCAGGACCGCTGGGTCGCGGCGTTCGACCACGGGCACGCCGACCCCGAAGGGCTGCTGGGCCTGTTCGAGGCACTCCGGACGGCGAACCTGGCGCTCGTGGCCGGGACGACGCCGGCGGCGCGGGCGCGGACCGTGCGCCACCCGGAGCGCGGCCCGGAGTCGCTGGGCCTGATGTTCACGATGACCGCCGGCCACGACCGGTTCCATCTTGCCCAGGCGCGCCGGGCGCTGGCCGCGGTGCGGGCCGGCTGACCTCCGCGACCAAACCCTGCGAACCCTGCGGGCTCGCCCCGGCGGTCGGCTATCATCGAGCGCCATGGGAACCCTCTCGCGCGGCGACGTCGAGCATGTCGCGCACCTCGCCCGGCTTGGCCTGACCGCCGATGAGCTTGCCCGGCTCGAGGTCCAGCTGAACCACATCCTGGACCAGTACGCGGTGCTCTCCGGCCTCGACACGGACGCCATCCCGCCGACCGCCCAGACGATCGAGCTGGAGAACATCCTGCGCGAGGACGTGGCGCGGCCGTCGCTCGAGCGGGCCGAGGCGCTGGCAAACGCCCCGGAGCGGGACGAGCGCAACGTCATCGTCCCGGCGATCCTCGGCGGCGACTGAGGGCGCCGTGCCGGACCCCGGGCTCACCCGCCTGACCGCCGTCGCGATGAGCGACCGGCTCCGCGCCGGCGACCTCTCGTCGCGCGAGCTGGTGGACGCACACCTCGCGCGCGCCGAGCGCGAGAACCCCGCCCTGAACGCGTGGCTGGTCATCGACGAGGCAGGCGCCCGCGGGGCCGCCGACGAGGCGGATGCCCGGCTCGCGCAGGCGCGTCGCAACGGAGCCGAGGCGCTTGCCGTGCTGCACCCCCTGTGCGGCGTGCCGGTCGGCCTCAAGGACCTCGTCTCGGTGCGGGGCGGCCAGTGCACGGCGGGCTCCCGCATCCTGGCCGGGTACGTCTCCCCGTACGACGCCCACATCACGGAGCGGCTGCGCGCCGCCGGTGCGGTGATCCTGGGCAAGCTCAACATGGACGAGTTCGCGATGGGGTCGTCCACCGAGCACTCTGCCTACGGTCCGGCCGCGAACCCCTGGGACCTGGGCCGGGTTCCCGGGGGCAGCTCGGGCGGATCGGCCGCCAGCGTCGCGGCCGGCCACGTCCCGCTCAGCATCGGGACGGACACCGGCGGATCTGTTCGCCAGCCGGCCGCGTTGACCGGCGTGGTCGGGATGAAGCCGACGTACGGGCGGGTCAGCCGCTACGGGATCGTCGCCTTCGCCTCATCGCTTGACCAGGTCGGTCCGTTCGGGCGCACCGCGCGCGACGCCGCGATGCTGCTCCACGCGATCGCGGGTCGGGACGCGCGCGACTCGACCTCGGCGCCGCGGCCGGTCCCGGAAGACCTGCTCCATCTGCCCGCCTCGGACGACGAGGCCGCGGCGGGGCTCCGGGGCTTTCGCCTGGGCCTGCCGCGGGAGTACTTCGTGGCGGGCATGGAGGCGGGCGTGGAGGCGCGCATCCGCGAAGCCGTGGCGGCGCTGGCGGCCGCGGGCGCGGAGATCGTCGACGTCAGCCTGCCCCACACGGACTACGGCCTGGCCACTTACTACATCGTTGCCCCCGCCGAGGCGTCGGCGAACCTCGCCCGCTACGACGGGATCCGCTTCGGCCACGCGGTCCGGGGCGGTGACGTGCTGGCCAACTACGTCGCGACCCGCGGGTCCGGCTTCGGCCCCGAGGTCAAGCGCCGGATCATGCTCGGCACCTATGCGCTCTCGGCCGGCTATTACGACGCCTACTACCTGAAGGCCCAGAAGGTCCGGACACTCATCAAGGCCGACTTCGACGCGGCCTTCGGGAGCGGGATCGACGCGCTCGTCGCCCCGGTCAGCCCGTTCGTCGCCTGGCCGTTCGGCGCCCGGCTGGACGATCCCGTGGCGATGTACCTTGCCGACGTCTGCACGCTGCCGGTCAACATGGCCGGCCTGCCGGGGATGAGCATCCCGGCCGGGCTCTCCGACGGCCTGCCGGTGGGGCTCCAGCTGATCGGGCCGGCCTGGAGCGAGCTGGCGCTCTTCCGCCTCGCGCGAGCCTACGAGGCGATCACCGCAGGCGCGGCCTGGCGCGGCACGGAGCCGTCCGGCCTGGCTGCCCTGCGCGCACAGGAGGTTGGCGTTCCATGACGATCCCCGCCGCGCGCGTTCCGCTGGCGGAACGTGCGCTCTCCGCGCGCGTCCGGGCGGTTCCCCCGTCCGGCATCCGCCGCTTCTTCGACATCGCCGCGACGATGGAGGACGTGATCAGCCTCGGGGTGGGGGAGCCCGACTTCGCGACGCCGGACCAGGTGATCGAGGCGGGGATCGCGTCGCTTCGCGCGAAGCGGACCCATTACACCAGCAACTACGGGACGCTGGAGCTTCGCGTCGCCATCTCCGAGCACCTTGCGCGGCGGTACGGCGTGCGCTATGACCCGGCGACGGAGATCCTCGTGACGGTCGGGGCGTCGGAGGCGGTCGACCTTGCGCTCCGCGCGACGATCGACCCGGGCGACGAGGTGATCCTCCACGAGCCGTCGTACGTCGCCTACGTCCCGGCGGTGGTCTTCGCCGGCGGGGTCGTGCGCCACGTCGCGACGCGGTTCGAGGACGACTTCGCGCTGGATCCGGCCGCCGTGGCGGCCGCCGTGACGCCGCGGACCAAGGCGCTCTTCCTGGGGTTTCCCTGCAACCCGACCGGTGCCGTCCTGCCGGAGGCCGTCCAGGACGAGCTGGCCCGGATCGCCGTCGCGAACGACCTCCTCGTCTACTCGGACGAGATCTACGACCGCCTCTCATACGGCGGCTACCGGCACCGGGCGATGAGCGCGCTGCCCGGCATGCGTGAGCGCACGATTCTCATGGGCGGCTTCTCGAAGGCCTACGCCATGACGGGCTGGCGAGTCGGCTACCTGTGCGCCCCGGCCGCGATCCTCGAGGGGATCGTCAAGGTCCACCAGTACGGGATCATGTCGGCGCCCACCACGGCCCAGGATGCGGCACTGGCCGCGCTCCTCACCGCGGAGTCGGACGTCGAGGCGATGCGCGCCGAGTACGACCGCCGGCGCCGTCTCATCGTCGACGGCCTCAACGCCCTGGGCCTCGCCACGTTCGAGCCGCGGGGCGCGTTCTACGCCTTCCCGCGGATCATCGCGACCGGCCTCGATGACAACGCGTTCGTGGAGCAGCTCATCAACGAGGAGCACGTCGCCGCCGTCCCGGGCAGCGCCTTCGGGCCGTCCGGCGCCGGCCACGTCCGGATGTGCTACGCGACGAGCTACGAGAAGCTCGAGGAGGCGCTCGCCCGGATCGGGCGGTTCGTGGGCCGGCACCGGAGCTAGCGCCCGCGGGCGAAGCGCGCGCGGGGCCTACCGGGATCCTGAACCTGGACCCCGGCGGGGTCCAGGCGGCGCCGGAGCGGCGCGTCGTCGCTTGGCGCGGTACATCGCCACATCGGCGGCCTTGAGCAGCTCCTCGGCATCGCGGCCATCGTCGGGGTACTGGCCGATGCCAATGCTGACGGTGACCGCCGCGTCGCCGCCCGGCAGCGCGAACGGCATACCCACGGCCGAGCGGATCTTGTCGGCGAGCGCGATCGCGTCTGGGCCAGCCCGGAGCGACTCGAGGAGAACAACGAACTCGTCGCCGCCGATGCGGGCGACGGTGTCGGCTGCGCGCAGGTTCCGGGTGAGCCGCTCCGCGACCCCGCGGAGCACCAGGTCGCCGACGTCGTGTCCGCGCGAGTCATTGATCCGCTTGAAGCCGTCCAGGTCGATGAAGAGGATCGCGAAGCTCAGCTCGTAGCGCGCCGCCCGGACCAGGAGCTGGTTCAGGCGGTCGAACATGAGATAGCGATTCGGCAGGCCGGTGAGCGTGTCGTGGGTGGCCAGGTGCTCCAGGGCCATCTCGGCACGTTTGAGCTCGTTGATCTCCCGCGTGATCCCGAGCAGCCCCACGACCGTGCCTGCCAGGTCGTGGAGCGGCGTCTTCGTTGTGAGCGTCCAGTTGACCTGGCCACTCTCGAGCTGGCGGCTCTCGGTGAGGCCGATGATCGGCTCATCGGTCTCCATGATCCTCGTGTCGTCGAGCATGGTCATCTCGCCGAACTCCTGGCCGAAGAGCTCGATGTCGGTTCTGCCGATGAGCTCCGCGGGATCGGCGCGCCCCAGGTCCAACGCCATCTTCCGGTTCACGCGCACCAGCCGGCACTGACGATCCTTGAAGTAGATGCTGTCGACCATCGTCTCCATCAGGGAGCGAAACAGGAAGCCATCGTCGAGGGAGACGTCCGGCGACACGGTCACCACCTTCAGAGGCGGATGAGCCCTGGACATCGCCACGGCCGACGTCGATGGGCGACCGGCGGCGCTCCAGTTGCGCGCATAGTGCACCGTCGGCCGGCGAGCGGGGTGGCCGCCGCGCAGTCGCGAAACGTCGTGGTCCGACTCGCGGGAACCCGCTCCTGCCCTCGTCGCTCAGCGCAGGGTGACGTCGACCGTCACGAGCCTCGTGCCAGGCGGCGGCAGCGGGACGACCGATCCCGGCACGGGCCGCCTGTCCACGGCGAGAGAGATGCTGCCGCCCGGGCCCTGGCGGCGCACCCGGATCTCGTAGGTCACGCCGCGGAACTCGCGCCGCGCCTCGAAACCGGGCCAGGATGCCGGGATCGCCGGCGCGATCCGCAGGCCCTCGAACGTCGGGCGGATCCCCAGGATCCACTGGGTCGCGGCCACGAAGGCCCACGCCGCCGTCCCCGTCAGCCAGGCGTTGCGGGCCATGCCGAACTGGGGATGGGCAGGGCCGCAGATGTTCTGCGAATACACGTATGGCTCGGCCATGTAGATGTCGGCGTCGCTGCGGGCCAGGGGGAGGATCCGCCGGTAGTGCTCGTAGGCTTCGTCGGACCGCCCGAGCATCGCGGCGGCGATGATCAGCCACGTGTTCGCGTGGCAGAAGATCCCGCCGTTCTCCTTGGCGCCGGGCGGGTAGGTGGCGGTGCCCCGCACGCGGTCATCCCCGCCGTCGTAGGGGGGCCATAGCAGCGCCGTCCCCAACGGCGTTTCCAGGAGCTCGCGCACGGCGACGAGGGCGCGCCCCGCGCGCTCCGGCGGGGCGACCTCGCCGATGATCGCCCAGGTCTGCGGGTTCAGGTTGATCTGATGCGCAGTCTCGCTCGCCACGCCGATGGGTCTGCCCTCGTCGTCGAAGGCGCGCGCGTACCACGAGCCGTCCCAGGCGACGTCGTTCACGCGGGCCGCCATCTCCCGGTGGAGGTCGGCGAACCGGGCGGTCTCGTCGAGGCGGCCCATGTGGCGGCTCAGCTCGGCAAGGTCAAGGACGGCCCGGCAGAACTGCATGGCGCACCAGACGCTCTCCGCCTTGCCCGACCCATGGTCGACGTTGAGCGTGTCGTCCCAGTCGGCGAAGCCGGCCCGCGGGAGGCCGTGCGGGCCGCGATTGGCGAGCGTGAACGCGACCGCGCGCTGCATGTGCTCCCGGATCGTGTCGGCGTCGCCGTCGGCCCATGGAACACGCTCATCGAGATAGGCGAGATCGCCGGTCTCGCGAAGGTAGGCGCAGGTCGCGAGAACGATCCAGAGATGATCGTCGGAGAACCACTGGGGCCAGCCGGGGAACTCCGCGGCGAGTCCCGGCCCGCCCTCGCCTGAGAGCGGGAAGATCTGGTGCCACGCGTGGCCGTCGCGGAACTGGAGGCGCCAGGTGCGGGTCAGCGTCCAGCGGGCCTGCCTGGGCAGGCTGTGCATCGTCCCGAGCGTGTCCTGGGCGGAGTCGCGCGTGCCCATGCCGCGCCCCAGCCCCGTCTCGTACCCGGACACGAAACGCGACCAGTTGAGCGTCGTCCGGCACTGGACCTGGTTCCAGACGTTCAGCATCTCGGTCATCTCGGGGTCCGGCGTCGCGACGCTGAAGCGCCCCAGGTACGCGCGCCAGTCGGCGCAAAGCTCGTCGAAGGCCCCCTGGACCGCGGCCTCGTCGCGATAGCGCGCGACGACGGCGTCGATCTCCTCCGGATGGTCGGTCAGGCCGAGCGTGTAGACGAGACGGCGTTCCTCGCCCGGGCCGAGCGAGAAGTCGTGGCAGAGCGAGCCGATGGAGTTGCCCCGCGGGGAGCCGGCGTTGGTCGGCTCGCCGGTCTCGACCACGATGGGCGAGGCGAGGTCGCGGCAGCGACCCACGAAGTCCTCGCGGTCTCCGGTCCAGCCGGACGGGGGCTCGCTCGCGGCGAAGAACGTGGTCGTCGGGCGAAACCGGGTGGCGGCGAGGATGACGCTGCCCTCGAGCCGGCTCGTGACGATGTGCTGGGACCAGTCCAGGTTCTGCTGGTCGCTCAGGCTGTCGACGTACCCGAACTCGGGGTACGAGAACGTGCGCAGCCGCCGCACGCCGGTGCCCGCGTTCCGGATGCGCAGCACCCACAGCTCGCAGGGGCAGGGCCCGTCGGCGTTGGCGGGCGGGACGAAGTAGAGCATCTCGGTCTCGATCCCGTCGAGCGCGCTCCGGATGCGCGTGTAGCCGGGCCCGTGCCGGCACTCGTACGCGTCGAGGCCGGCGCGGACGGGCTGCCACGTCGCGCTCCAGAAGCGCCCGGTCGCCTGGTCGCGGACGTAGACGTAGCGGCCGGGCTGGTCGGCCGGGATCGCGTTGTACCGGTAGCGGGTTGCGCGCCGTTCGCGTGGGTCCCGATCGAACGAGAAGCCACCCGCGGTGTTCGAGACGATCCCGCCGTAGCCGCCCTGGCCGATGTAGTTCAGCCAGGGCGTGGGAGTATCGGGCCGGCTCACCACGTACTCGTGCGTCTCGGCATCGAGGTGGCCGTACGGGGAGGCCACCGGTCGATCCTCGATCGATCTCACGGGGCCGCCTCGACGAAGGCCACCACCTCGATCTCCGCCCCAGACGAGGCGGGCAGTGGGGCGAGGCTGCCCTTGAGCGCCCGGCCGTCGACCTGGAGCCGGGTCACGCAACCGGCAACGCCCGGCTCCTTGACGACCGTGATCCGGTACGTGGCGCCCCGGAAGCGCCGCGTCACCGTGAAGCCGCCCCAGGCGGCGGGCACGCACGGGTCGATCCGCAGGCCGGCGTGCTCGGGCCGGATGCCCAGGATCCACTGGCTGATCGCGACGAAGTTCCAGGCGGCGGTTCCCGTCAGCCACGTGTTCTTCGCCTCGCCGGGGGTCGCCGCGTCCTCCCCGGCGATCATCTGGGCGTACACGTACGGCTCCCCGCGATGCACCTCCGAGCGGTCCTCCCGGGCCGAGGGGTTGATCCTGAGGTAGTAGTCCAGGGCCCCATCCCCGTTGCCGACC
>JARLHH010000317.1 GCA_031292335.1 Candidatus Limnocylindrales bacterium
CGGGCGCGAACGGGTCAATCCGCCCACTCGCAACCGCAGGAGGTTGACATGGCGGATGGCGGGTATCAGCGAACCTGTACGCGGTGCAACCGCACCTGGCTCGTCCCCTCTGACATCGCCGAGGAACGGCCAGACTTCAAGGCAGCTGCGAGCCAGTACCTGTCGCTGATCGGGGGCAAGTTCGCGGACCAGGTCGCGCTCCGGGCGCACTACCAACAGCTCGCGGCTGCCGCGAAGTGCCCCCAATGCGGTGCCACGTCCTTCGCCCAGCAGAAGGCCCCCGACTCACCTGCCTCGCCCGAACCGCCGTCCGCAGTGCCCCCGAGCGCTCCCCAGGGGTCACCGGTGCCGGATGGCCAGACGCTGATCTACGTCCTCAACCAGAAGCTGATCTCGCTGACGGGCGATCTGTGGATCGAGGACGCCCAGGGCAACCACGCGTTCGAGGTCGATGGCACGCTCCTGAGCCTGCGCGGCACGCATGTGCTCAAGGATCTGGGCGGCCAGGCGCTCTACGAGATCTCGAAACCGCTCGCGCCGCACGTGCACCGGACCATCGACGTCACGCAGGGCGGCAGGACGGCAGCCACTGTCCAGGAGGCGATCTTTCACCTGGGCGGGGACAAATTCAAGATCACCCTCGCCGGCGGTCAGGAGCTGACGGTCCACGGCAACTGGTCGAACCGCGAGTTCCAGGTCAAAGACCAGGCCGGCAGGGTGGTCATCGCAGCGTCCCGGGCCTGGTTCAGCATCCACGACGCGTACGGGATCCAGATTGAGCCCGGCTTCGAGGTTTCCCTCGGTTTGGCGATCGTCGTCGCCCTCGAGCGCGTCGAAGCCCAGGAGCAGGGCGAGCAGTCGCCGATTCAGAACCTGCTCGGAGGGATCGGCCCATTCTGAGCGCGGCCTGAGTCGAGGTTGTCGGCTGCGACTGCGGCAGGCGCAGGCGAGCGCGAGGACTTCACGGCCGCGTCAAGTCGAGCAACGAACGGCTCCGCTCCGAGGCGGACGAGGATCTCGCGCGACGAGACCGCCGCGGCACGCACGTCGGACGCACGCGGACGACGTGCGTTAACCCGGGCCAGTTCGGCTCAGGCCCCGGCTTGCTCGAGATCAAGCTCCATGAACAGGGCGATCGACTTCAGGGCTCCCGGGAACTCGCTCGGGGCGCTGGCCGTCCGAAACCCGGCGGCCATGTAGATCGCGTGCGCTGTCGTCATCGAGACGTGACTGTCCATGGGAGATGGCGAGCATTCGGGCGCTCCTGCTTGAGTCATCACCCAGGCTGCTGGGCACACGCACCGCTGGAGCCGCCTGCCGGCCGGGGCAAGCAGGCGGCTTCGAGCGAGCATGGATCAGGCGCGCTGGGCGAACCAGATCGTGGGAGCGCCGACGACGCCGGCGTCGTGCATCGCGCTCCGCAGCTCGGGGCTTCCGGCGAACGCCTGGGCCGCCTCCAGGGTCGCGAAGTCGTGGGTCACGGTGATGTCGTTGGGGTTGTCACTGGCCTGGTAGACCGCGTCCGTCTTGACGCCGAGCGTCCTGGCCTTCGGCTGGAACGCGTCGTAGGCCCGGCGCCATGCCGCGTAGTCGGCCGCCGTGTGTCGAACGAAGAGCGTGGTCATGGTGATGGCTCCCTATCGCCGAGGGCCTCGGTGGGGACGTCTCACCGTCGGTCCTGCCACTCAGTGTAGGGACATCTACTGCAATGTCAATCAGTGAGCACACAGAGATTGCAATTGCAGATCCTGATCTGGTACTCTCCGCCCATGGAACGGGACACGGACCCCACCCGACCCGCGACCAGGTGGAACGACGCGTGGCGCGGCGTCCTGTTCGCGAGCGCCAAGGTGCTGCGCATCGCGGAGCGCGACCTCGTCGAGCGCGAGGGATTCCCGATGTCCTGGCTCGACGTCCTCGCCCAGCTCTATGACGCCCCCGGCAACGGCCTCCGGATGCAGGAGCTCGAGGAGCGCTCGCTCTTCACGAGAAGCGGCCTGACTCGTCTCGTGGATCGGATCGAAGCCGCCGGCCTGGTGCGCCGCGAACCGGTCCCCGGTGATCGGCGTGGAGTCCAGGTCGTCCTGACACCCGAAGGGCGACGGCGACACGACGCGGCGTTCGTCGAGCACCTGCGCGTCATCGAGCGCGAGTTCGGCGGCCGGCTGACGCCGGCCGAGCAGCAGGCCATAGCCGACGCCCTCGCCGGCTTCTGGCACGGCGACC
>JARLHH010000318.1 GCA_031292335.1 Candidatus Limnocylindrales bacterium
CACGAGGACCGCGATCTCCGCCAGCCGGCCGGCGTCCGGGGCGGTCGCGTGGAGAAGCTCGACCGAGACGGTCGTGATCACCAGGGCGATTCCGAACGCCAGGAGCCCGACGAGCTGGTCGCGCACCATCCCGTCGCCGCCCCGCACGTCGAACGTGATCCGCCGGTTCGCGGCGGTGTTCCCGACGGCGGTCACGATGAGCGCGACCGCGTTCGCGCCGGCCGCGGGGAGCCAGGCGCGGAGGATCGCGTAGATCGCGACGTAGGCGAGCGTGCTGAAGACACCGATCGCCGCGAACGGGAGGAGCTGGCCGAGGCTCCGCCGAGCTCGGCGGTACGCGCGGCCGTTCGGCGGACCGGCCTTGTCCGGGCGATCGGGCCGGCCCGTGCTCCCGGAGCCTCCCCGACCGCCGCCGTGACCGTCCGAGCTTCCCGGACCGTCGCCGCCCGCGCCGATGCGACGGCGCCCACGGACTGCCGACCGATCGCCGGGGGTCTCGTCCGGCCGGGCCGACGCGCCCGTGCCGGACTGGACCATGGTCGGCATCTCTGTCGCTCCGTCAGCTGCCGGTCGTCGCGGCGCCGGCGCAGTCGTAGACGCTCGTCGTGGTGCTGCCGACCGTGACGACCTTGCAGGCCGTCGTCACCCAGCTGCTGACGCTCGACGAACCGTTCGACGGTCCACCGCCACCCCCGACCATCACGAAGCGGAGCTCGCCGGAAGCGACGTATGCCTTCAGCTGGGCGAGCGTCGGCGCGGGGTCACTGCCCGTGAAGCCGCCCATCGCCATGACCGGGAGGCCGGTCGAGAGCTCGATCGGCGCAGCCGTGTTCGCCGACTGGACGGCCACGATCCAGGTCGCCGTCCCCCGGTTCGCGACCAGGTAGTCGATGGTCGAGGAGTCGAGGGAGCCGCCCATGCCGCCCTGGTTGAAGAAGGAGGCGTTCGAGGCGGCGGCGCTCGGCGCGATGCCGCTCGGCGCGGCGCCGCTCAGGGTTTGCCCGCCGCCCGGCGCGGTTCCGG
>JARLHH010000319.1 GCA_031292335.1 Candidatus Limnocylindrales bacterium
GAGCATCGGGGTTCGGATCTGCCGATAGGGTGTCGCGATCTGTCCTGCGGTCATCTCACATCTCCTTCTCCCTCGGGAGCGACGCACACCGGTGGCGGCGTCCGCTCGATGGCATGGCCGGGGCCTCTGTGTCCTCGGTCACCGGGCGGATCGCGTTGGACTCGGTCGCGCTGCTTCCGGGGATGGGTTCTTCTGCCAACCGCCGAGAGAGGCGAGCTCGGAGGTGGGATCGGGGCGGTGCCGCTCAGGGTGTCGGGGTGGTGTAGATCCACCCGTCGACGTGGGTGTTGTCCGTCATGCGAAGGACCGCGGTCAGTCCCTCGTAGTTGCTGTCGTAGCTAGCGACGCCGTGGAGCCAGATGGTGTCCACGGGGTACACGCCGGCCTGGTTGAATTCGTCGGGGCGCACGGGTCGGCGCCCGCTGGTGAACCACTCGCCCTGCCACGTCATCGTGTGCGGGCTGATGCCCATCGCGCTGTTGCAGGGATCCTGCTGATAGAAGGCGATGGTGCCCCACGTCCCGACCGTCGTGCTGCCGGCCGGCGTCATGATGTAGCAGCCGGCGAGCCGGCTGTCGCTTGCGTGCACGGTTGCGCTGAACGGGCAGTACGTCCCGCATGGCCAGGGCGCGAGGGGGTTCTGGGTGCCCGTGACGTGGAGCGGCGCGAGGCTGACCGGTGTCGGGGTGGGAGCGGCGATGGATGGAAGCGGGGTGGCCGTCGGGGACGCGGACGGAGCCGCTGACGCCGCGGGAGCCGCTGACGCCGCCGCTGGCGACGGGCCAGGAACCACCGGATTGCCCTGCCCCCGGTCCGTCAGCAGCGCCCCGCCGACGGCGCCCGCGAGCCCCGCGACGATGACGAGCGCGATGGTGGCGAAGGCGAGGAAGCTGGTCCGGTGTGCTCCGGAGGCGGCCGGGGCGAGATGGACGTTCACGGCGGCCCTCCACAGGCCACCGAGGCCCCGCGCTCGGCGGGGATGGGCGCGCGCGTGGGCGACGGCCGCGTCGACCGCCCGCTCGGGGGCGTCGAGCGGCCCGTCGCCGAGCCAGTCGGCCAGCTGACGCTCGAAGTCCTGCTCTCGCGTCATGCCGGTGTCCTCCAGGCCACGATCCCCCGGGCGTCGGCCTCGTAGGCGGCCCGCAAGCTGCGCACCGCGTAGTGCAGGCGGGATCCGGCCGTGCCGACCGGGATGCCGAGCGTCTCGGCGACCTCGGAGACCGGCAGGCCGGCGAAGTAGTGAAGGACCAGGACGGCGCGGTGCTCGGCGCTCAGGTGCCGAAAGCCGCGCTCAAGCTCGTCGCGATCGATGATCGCCCCGACGGGATCGTCGTCGGGCGGGTCGATCGAGATCTCCCGGACCCGCGGCGTCCAGCGTGGCTGGCGACGGGCCTCCCGGTAGCTCGCGTGCACGACGAGCCGGTAGGCCCAGGCGTCGAACCGCTCCGGGTCGCGGAGGCTCGACAGCTTCTCCCACATCCGGATCAGTGCCTGCTGCAGGGCGTCCTCGGCACGGTCGGGGTCGCGGAGAATCCGCCAGGCGATCGCGTAGAGACCGTCTGCCACACCGTGGACGAGGGTCTCGAACGCGCCTGCGTCGCCCCGCTGTGCCCGTTCGACGAGCTCGTGCTGCATCCGGCACCGTTCCCTGTCAGCGTCTCGAATGGGCGCTCACCCATATGAGTCCCTGACTGCCACAGATCATTCAAACCTTGTGCGACCACGACGGCGAGAGCCATTCGTCGCGCGGTTGCGCGCCCGGGCGGTCGCTGTCACGCGTGAACGTGCGACACGACACCGCCGAGCACAGCTGATTGTTTGAGTGCGCCCGGCGACCCCACCCTCCCTGCGTCCCACCCATCGTCGTCAGCAAGGCGCAGGCAGAACGTGACCTGTTCCACCGGCCTGGCCGATGAGGCATCATCGCCGACACGCTGCCCCGAGCGGAAGGCCCGCGAGGTGGTGGCGGGTGAGGGGGGACCGCACCGTGGCCCGACTCCAGGCGAAGTCGCTCGAGGATCCCGACGAGGTCCGGCCGACACCGTTCGGGCGAGTCGACATCTACAACCTCGATGATCTCGTGATCGGCAGGATGACCTTCGAGCCCGGCTGGCACTGGCTGGAGCACGTCCGACCGATCGCCGGCACGAGCCTGTGCCAGTACCACCATGTCGGTGTCTGCATCTCGGGTCGGCTCGGCAACCGGCTGGAGGACGGCACGACCAGCGAGATCGGCCCGGGCATGGTCGACGAGATCCCGCCCGGGCACGACGGCTGGGTCATCGGCGACGAGCCGTTCGTCGCCTACGACGTTGCCGGCGTCCGCTCGTTCGCGCGAATCGACGAGACGGTGCGGCGCGTCCTCGGGGCCGTGCTGTTCACCGACATCGTCGAGTCGACGGCCCTCGCGGAGTCGCTCGGTTCGGCACGCTGGCGCGAGCTCGTCGCGTCGCACAACGAGCGCATCCAGCTCGAGCTCGACCGCTTCCGCGGCCGGCTCGTGAAGACGACGGGCGACGGCGTGCTGGCCCTGTTCGACGGCTCAGAGCGCGCCGTCCGTGCGGCGGC
>JARLHH010000320.1 GCA_031292335.1 Candidatus Limnocylindrales bacterium
CAACGTGGAACTCTTCATGCAGGCCGGCTTCATGCGCTACGGGAGCGAGCTGGTCTGCTTCCGGCCGTCCCGCCTGCCGTTCCCCGATCCGTTCGGCGAGGACGAGGCCGGGGCGCTCGGGATCCGGCCCGTCGGCCCGGCCGACGCGGTGGCCCTCTTCCGCCTGTACAACAGCGTGACGCCCGCGCCGGTGGCGCGCCTGGAGATGAGCCGGATCGCCGACTGGGAGCGGAACGCCTCCGGGTCGCTGATGCCGCGCTCCAGCCTGACCCCGATCCTCCGCTTCGCCGACGTGGAGTCGTTCCTGCAGGAGGCGCCGGAGGGCGCCGCGGACCCGACCCAGCCCCAGGGCTTCGTCCAGGTGGGCGTGGCCAAGGAGGACCAGCCCCACTACCTGCGGGTCCTGGCCCGGCCGGGTACCGACGCGGCGCCCCTGGTCCAGTTCGGCCTGGGCGTGATCGGAGCGCGGGCCGAGAAGCGCGACCACGGCCACGACCACGGGGTGATCTCCCCGGTCCGGACGTACGAATCTCCCCTCGAGCACCGCATGGAGGACGAGGGATTCACGACCATCGCGACCGTCACGCTCCTGATGAAGGAGACGCTCGTGCGCGTCGCCGAGCCGGCCCTGGTGCCGGCAATCCGCTGAAGGGGAGGGCATGGCAGACCATCCGACCCGCGAGCTGATCGACGATCTCGACGCGCTGCTCGGCGCGCTGCCACCGGAGATCGTGGCGGCGATCCATGCCCTGCCGAACCGGACCGCGCTGATCGAGGTCGTGATGGACCTGGGGCGCGTCCCGGAGGCGCGCTTCCCCGACAGCGAGGTGATCCTCCTGGACCGCGAGGTCACCGAGGACGACATCGCGCTGGTCGTCGACAAGATCGGGACGTTCGGCGACGATAACCGGGCCGGCATCGAGCGGACGCTCCACCGGATCAGCGCGATCCGCAACCGGAGCGGCAAGATCGTCGGCCTGACCTGCCGGATCGGGCGGGCGGTCTACGGCACGATCGAGATCATCGGCGACTTCGTCGAGTCCGGGAAGTCGATCCTGATCATGGGCCGGCCGGGCATCGGCAAGACCACGATGCTGCGCGAGGCGGCGCGCGTCCTGGCCGACGACCTGGGCAAGCGCGTCGTGGTGGTCGACACGTCGAACGAGATCGCGGGCGACGGCGACATCCCCCACCCGGCCATCGGCAAGGCCCGCCGGATGCAGGTCCGGACGCCGTCCCTCCAGCACGAGGTGATGATCGAGGCGGTGGAGAACCACATGCCCCAGGTCATCGTGATCGACGAGATCGGGACGGAGCTGGAGGCGATGGCCGCCCGAACGATCGCCGAGCGCGGCGTGCAGCTGATCGGGACGGCCCACGGCAACAACCTCGACAACCTGATGCTGAACCCCACGCTCTCCGACCTGATCGGCGGGATCCAGAGCGTCACGCTCGGCGACGAGGAGGCGCGCCGGCGCCGAACCCAGAAGAGCGTCCTGGAGCGGAAGGCGCCGCCCACGTTCGACGTGATCGTGGAGATCCAGGACCGCGAACGCGTCATGGTCCACGCCGACGTCGCCGAGACGATCGACGCGATGCTCCGCGGCGACCCGGTCGCACCAGAGCTGCGCTGGAAGGACGAGGGCGGCGTCCACCGGACCCAGTCGCGACCGCGCCCCTCGCCGCGCGAGCAGCTGGGCCGGGAGCGATTTGCCGGCCTCGTCGGCGCGGGGAGCGGTGGCTGGCGGCCCGAGCCGGGCTGGCGTGGTGAGACCACCTACCGGGGCGCGACGTGGGACGGGGAGCGGAGCACGTCCTCCTCCCGCCCGCCCGCGTATCGGCCGGGAGCGAGTGGCGGCTGGCGCGAATCCCGCGGTGGCCGGCCCGCCGCAGGC
>JARLHH010000321.1 GCA_031292335.1 Candidatus Limnocylindrales bacterium
CCCGACGACCACGACAACCAGCCCGGACGCCATCGGGTGGACGTCCTTGGCGCGCCGCAGCGCGCCACCGCCTTCGACGAATCGCCCGCCCCGCCGACGAACCAGGACTGCCGCGACCCCGATTGATGCCAGCGTCGCGGCGATGCCGAGGCCGAACGTCGCCACCAGCAGCACACCGAGAGCGACCTCGCGGAAGGCGATCGCCATCACGAGGACGATCAGGGCCGTCCCGTTCGGCACGAGCCCGCCGACAACGCCGATCGACAGCGTGTAGCCCCGGGTCAGCTGTGGACCGGGGTGGACATGCGGGTGATCGTGTCCGTGCTCGTCCGCCGCCTCCTCCGGCGGCCGTCGCGCCCGGACGGCGCGTCGCGTCAGGTCCACCCCGAAGACGACGACCAGGAGCGCGGCCCCCAGGGCGATGTACGGCGTGATCTCCTGGGGCAGCAGCGGGTTGCCCGCTGTAACGACGAGCGCCAGGAGCAGGACCCCGGCGGTGTGGGTCACGGCGACGGTCACGGCCAGGAGGAGAACCTGGCTCAGGCTTCCCTGCGAGCCGAGCAGGGAAGCGACCACGAGAGTCTTCCCGTGTCCGGGGGAAACTGCGTGCACGACTCCCAGGAGGAGGGTCAGGAGAAGGGCCGGGCCGATCGAGCCCCGGGTCACCGACATGAGCTGGTCGTAGAGGCTCGGGAGGGGGAGGTTCACGGAGTCGTCGCCGCCCGGCGCGAGCTACGCGCCCGCGACACGACGAAGGCTGGAACTCGACGCCCCGGCTCCGCGCCGAGGCGTCGGGCGCGTTCCCCGGACGTACAGTTGTGTCGCTATGCCCGCATCCCCCCGGTGATGACCGCGCCCATCTTCGTCGCCTTCGTGGTCGCCGTCGCGGTCGAGCGTGCTGTTCCATCAGCCGGGATGCCGTTCGGGGCCCTCGCATCATGGATCGGACGCATCATTCTGTCGTGCGCCGCGGGACTGCGGATCTGGAGCTTCCCGCGTCGGCGTGTCATGACGAGGGTTGGGGTGCCATGACGCGGACGTCGATCTCCCCCCGGCGTCGGACCCGGACCGCCCGGGCGGAGGTGTTGCGGTGATCAAGGCGGAAGCGGGCGTCGTCGGTCAGCCGTTCCTGCTTGGAGTCAACTACTGGCCCCGGCGCAAGGCGATGCGCTGGTGGGAGGAGTTCGATGCCGGGGAGGTGAGCGACGAGTTCGCCATCATCAAGTACCTTGGCCTCTCCCACGTGCGCGTCTTCCTCCTGTGGGAAAGCTTCCAGCCGACTCCCGACCGCGTGAACGCCGGAGCATTGCGAGACCTCGAGACGGTCTGCGACATCGCGGCAGGACTCGACCTCCAGCTGGAGGTGACGTTCTTCACGGGTCACATGAGTGGACCGAACTGGGCACCGCCGTGGCTCCTCGACCGGGGCCGCCGGTCAGACCCGGGCGATCGGCAGATCGTCGGTCTCGGCGACTCGCGGGGTTCGACGAGCCCGATCCACGATGTCTACGTCACGGCGTTCGTCGTGGACGCCGAGGACCTCCTCCTGCGCGCGGTGTGCGGAACGCTGCGAGACCATCCCGCCGTGTGGGCCTGGAGCCTCGGCAACGAGCCGGACCTCTTCTGCCAGCCGGGCGATGCGCGGACGGGTCGGGCCTGGGTCCATGATCGGACGGCGGTGATCAGGTCGATCGATCCGGATCGGCCCGTCCTCGCCGGCCTGCATGGCGCCAGCCTCGAGGCCGACGTGGGGTTCCGGATCGGCGACATCGCGGCCGAGACGGATCTGTCGGTAATGCACGGCTACCCGATCTACAGTCCCGTCGCCCGTGGCCCGCTCGATCCCGACTTCGTGCCCTTCACCGCCGCGCTCGCGGCGGCGCTTGCCGGGCGACCCGTCCTGTACGAGGAGTTCGGCGTCAACACCAGCAGCCCGGACGGCCCGAGCCACTGGCAGGACCTGGTCCTGTGGGGTGGCCGGCGTCGCCACGCCTTCTTCGCGTCGGAGGACGACGCGGCGGCGTACTTCGCAGCCGTGCTGCCGCGCCTGGTTCGGGTCGGAAGCCTCGGCGCCTTCGCATGGTGCTTCTCGGACTACGACCCGGCCCTGTGGACCTGGCCGCCGTGCGACGTCCAGGTGCACGAACGCTTCTTCGGTTTCCTGAGACCGGACGGAAGCCTCAAGCCGAGCGCGCAGGTCATGCGCGCGTTTGCGCTGACAAAGCCTACCGTACGCGCCCCCGAACGCACGGTCGATCTCCACGACCCCGCCGGCGACTACTACGGGGACCCGCTCGCGCGCATGACCGAGCTCTATGAACGCTTCGGCAGGCTTGTCTGAGCGCTGCCGTGTGCGTCAGCCGGGCGCAGGCGCCGGCGCCATGAACACCTCGCCGGAGCTGGACGCGAAGACCGACCGGTAGCCCGCCGCGATGACGGCCGGCCGGACCGCGGCAGGCAGGCCGGCCGGCTCCAGGACCACGGCGGCGTAGCCCTCCTGGAGCTCGGTCGCCAGGCTCGCCAGCGGGTAGATGCGGCCCCCGGCCGTGAAGATGTCGACCGTGGCGTCCTCGCACACCACCGACTCCTCGAGGCCGGTGAAGACCGCGATCGGCACG
>JARLHH010000322.1 GCA_031292335.1 Candidatus Limnocylindrales bacterium
CTACGCGCTGGCTGATTGCAGACGGGCCGAGCCCGTACCCATCCGCGCCTGCCATCGCCTCGAGAACGTCGAGACCGCGGCTGAGAGTCCGAGTCACCGTCGTTTCACCTAGTGAACCTACGGTACGTTGTACGAACCCCATTGTACGCGCGCTCTCGCCTGTCGAACGGGCAATCTGCGCGACGAGTGACGTACGCGGAGGAGTAGAGGCGAGCCCTCCCGGCGCTGTGCCTGGTCAGCCGCGACCGAGCGGATCACTCTCGGCGAGGGCCGCCGTGACCGCCTCGGCAGCGCGGCGCTTCATCTCGACGATCGACTCGCGGCTGTAAAACGCGGCGTGCGGCGTAAGCACGACATTCGGCAGGCTCAGCAGTGGATCGTCGCGAGCGATCGGCTCCCGCTCGAGAACGTCAAGCGCGGCCCCGCCGAGGTGGCCCGAGCGCAGCGCGTCGACGAGGGCCGCCTGGTCAACCAGGCCACCCCGCGACGTGTTGACGAGATACGCCCCTGGCTTCATGCGGGCGAGCGCCGCGGCGTCCAGCAGGTGTCGCGTGGATGGATCGAGCCGCGTGGTGACACTCACGACATCGCTCGTCGCGAGCAGTTCGCCGAGCTCCACCAGCCGAACGCCCTCCACGGCCGGCCCACGCGGATCGGCGGCCACGACCCGGAAGCGGAGCGCGAGCGCCCGGCGGGCGACCGCCGACCCGATCCGTCCCAGGCCGATGATCCCGACCTGTTGGCCGCTCCCGCGGCGCAGCTCGCCGCCCCTGCGGAAGTCCCAGACGCCCGCGTGCACCGCGCGGTCCAACGCAACGATCCCGCGGGTCAGCGCGAGGATGAGCCCGACGGTGTGATCGGCGACCTCGTCAACGCCATAGTCGGGCACGTTGACGACCCGGAGTCCGCGTCGTTCGGCTGCCGGCAGCTCGATCCTGTCGAGGCTGGCGCCGTACACACCGAGGACTCGGACGGATGGGAGCGCCGCGAGCACGGCCTCGGTGATCGGGGCGTACTGCGTGAGCAGCGCGACGGCCCCGGTGCCTGCCGCGACGACTTCCTGCGGGGTGTGGCACTGGGCGAGCTCCAGCTCATAGCCGGCCCGAGCGAAGATCGTCCGCTCGATCTCGATCGTCGGGTGGTCGCAGTCGGTGATGACGATTCGGCTCATTCGCGCTCGGTGAGAAGGGTACTCGGCGTCGCCATGCGTACGCCAGGCCGGATCCGGCGCCCCAGGCGACGGCTGCCGTCGACCAGGAACCGTGCGTGGACGGCCCAGGCAGCCGGATCGGGCGGTGCGTGCATCGATGGACCGCCCGAGCGCGGCCGCTACCCTGTCGGCAGCGGCGACTCGCTTCTCGCCGGACTCACCGTCGGGCTCGTCCGCGCCGGAGTGATGCGTCAGGGCGTCCCGGCCGGCTGGGACGGTGTTCGCTCCACCCGCTCCTTGATGCCGAGCATCTGCTTCCGAACCATCACGAAGACGCCGAACCCCATGAACGGCAGGGTGTACTTCGTCCAGGGCTGATCGCCGCCGTCGAAGCGGGCCCGGAACCGCTCGATGAGGCGCGTCCGGCCGTCCCCGGCGGGCTCGAGGATGAAGGCCCAGCTGGCGGCGAACTCGGTCGGCTGCGTCGCGCCCATGAGCGCGCCGGCGGCCGCGATGTTGGCCGGGTTCGCTTCGACGGCCGTCGCCCGAGCCGCCTCGGCCTGGGTGCGCACGAGTGCCGTGTCGATGTACAGGACCAGGGCATGCCCGGCTTCGACGGCCTTGACCTCGAACCCGCCGCCCGGGTGGGTCGGGACGATGTCGCCGACGGCGAGGGGCGGGATGTCAGGCTGGATGCGATCGGCGCTCGCGCCCTTCATGTCGATGACGTCGTAGCTGTACCAGCCACCCCGCCCGTAGCCCATCTGCACGAGCCACGGCCAGACGGCAGAGGGCGGCGCCTCGATCGTGATCGCCCGGGTGTCGTTGACCGGGGCATGCGGCACGACGTCGTCGCCCGGGAGCGGCCTCGCGGCCTCCATAGGATCTGTTCCCCAGTCCTGCCACCAGGGTCGGACGGCGAACCAGTAGGCGCTCCCGGCGACCGCCACGGCGCCGACGAGGATCGCCGCGAGATTCCGAAGCTTGCGCATCGATGCCTGCTCCTTCTGCGCCGTTGCGGGGCCGGGCGGCCCCGGGACGCCCGCGTCAGTGATCGCCGTGGATCGCTCGCACCCTGACGTCGCCAATGGGTGCCGAGCTCCTGGCACCCGGCGTTTGCTCGGTGCGTGCCATGGCCGCCTCGAGCATCGACAGGAAGGGCGTCGCGCCGAGCCGCACGAGGATCTCGCGGGCATGACCTGCAACGGCGCCGACATCCGCGTTCGACGGGTCGAGGACCGTGGCCATGTCGATCCCACACAGCGCCTCGTCCCAGACGAGGCCCAGGTCGCGCCAGGCGCCCAGGGACTCGCGATACAGCGTCAGGGCATCTGACGGCCGCCCTTCCAGCGCGGCGAGTCCCGCGCGGAGCGTCATCCGGCTGGCCTCGAGCGCGGGCCGGTGCACGCCGGTCGCATCGAGGGCCTCCAGCGCGGTTGCCACATCCACGGCACTCCGGTTCCAGCCGGCCGCGCGGCCGGCGAGCGGGAGCGCGTAGGGGGCGTTGAGTGGGTCGACCGCGGCAAGGCGCGAGAAGTCCCGGAATGCATCCGCATACCGCCCGTCCAGCAGCGCCTCGAGTCCATGCACGTCGTCGAGGGCGCCGAGACTCTGCGGGTCGGACCGCTCCGCCAGGACCTGTTCGATCTCCGTACGGTCCTCGGGCCGACGGAGACCCCGCAAACCCTGGACCTGGAAGCGCGTGCTGAGAATCTGGACACGGTCCATGGGGTCGAATTCGTCGGCCAGCAGCGCCTCCGCCTCACCGAGCACCCAGTCCCACTCGCCGAACCGGATGGACGGCTCCGTGGCGTTCCCGAACGCGAGGACCACGTTGCGGCGACGCCCGAGGCGGCGCGCGAGGGTCAGCGCCGACCGGAGGCTGGCGAGCCCAGCCCGGAGGTCCCGCTCGTAGTTGGATCCGTTCACGAGCGCCCGGAGGACGGTGTGACTCAGGCCGTGAGCCTCGGCCAGCTTGCGGCCCGCGTCGATCACGCCGACGGCTTCGTACGTCCGGCCGATGGTGCCGAGCGCGGAGCCCTTGGTGACCAGGACGTCAGCGACGATCGCGACAAGGTCGGCGTGCTCCGCCGCCTCGAGCACCGAATCGGCGACCTCGATCGCCCGCCGGAAGTCGCCGGACATGGCCCACGCCCGGGCGAGCTGCGCGCGCATCGCGATCATCTCCGGCTGGCCCGCCAGATCGGCGAACTCCAGGAGTGCAGGTTCGAGGATCTGCAGCGCCGCGTCGGTGCGGAAGATGCCCGTGAGCTCGGTGGCGAGCGCTGCCGTCGCCCTCGCGATGGCCGGCCGGTCTCCCGTTGCGCGGCGAAGGTCCAGGGCACTGCGCAGCAGGGCCTCCGCCTGGTCGTGGCGTCCTGCTGCCGACGCCTCGGAACCGGCGGGCTCCAGCAGGTCGGCGCGTTCAACCAGATCGCTGGTGACGGTGAGCGCCTGGTTGAGGAACACCACAGCCTGGTCGTGCGCACCGAGGGCAGCCGCCCGTTCGGCGGCGGCACGCAGGGCGATCCTTGCCTGGCCCGCAAGAGCATCTGCTTCAGGACCCTCGGGTGCGTCGGCCTGAGCCGCGAGGTAGTGGCCGGCGAGAGCTCCGGCGAGCTCGTCGCTCCCCAGCGCCTCGAAGAACCGGGCTGCAGCGAGATGGCGGATCTTGCGGTCGGCACGGGACAGCGTGTTGTAGGCGACCTCGCGGATGAGCGCCTGAACGAAGCCGTACTGGCCGCGCTCGGGGGAGCGCGGGTCGGCCTCGAGCGTGAGGAGCTCGCGTTGGACCAGGGCGCGCAATCGGGGCTCGAGCTCCCTGTCGGGAATCCCCGAAACCGCCGCGAGCCCGGCAAGGGTGAAGCTCTGGCCCAGCACAGCTGCATCCGAGACCAGCGCGCGGTCCTGGTTGCCGAGGGAATCCAGGCGCGACGCGATCAGCGCGGTCAACGTCTCCGGGACGGCGAGGGTCGTGAGGTCGCCCACCGGGCGGTAGGCGTCGTCCTCGAGGGCAAGCCGTCCCTCGGCGATGAGCATCCTGACCGTCTCGACGGCGTACAGCGGGATGCCGTCGGCGCGGGAGATGATCGAGCGGACCGCCGACTCCGGCAGGCCGGGGACAAGCCCGAGGAGGAGCTCGCGCATCGCGGGCTCCGGGAGCGGCTCGAGATACACGGACACGAAGTTCCGCTTGCCCGCGCCCCAGGTCGGACGCTTCTCGAGCAGCTCGGGTCGGGACAGGGTCACGACGTAGATCGGGACGTTCTTGCTCCACTCCATGAGGTGGTCGACGAAGTCGAGCAGGCCCGCGTCGGCGAAGTGGAAGTCTTCGAGCACCATGACCACCGGGGCCGACATGGCCAGTCGTTCGAAGAACGTCCGCCAGGCGCCGAAGAGCTGCTCGCTCCCGATGCCGGCCTCGATTCCCAGGAGGGCCAGGAGCGCCGGCTCGATCCAGCCGCGCTCGCCGGCATCGGGGACGTGCGTCGCCAGCGTCTCGGCGACCTTGGCTCGCGTCGTCCGCTCGTCGTCGGACTCGCGCAGGCCGCAGCGGCTCCGAACCATCTCGCCGAGGGCCCAGAAGGTGATCCCGTCCCCGTAGGAGGGGGAGCGGCCCTGGTGCCACCACACGGTGTCCACGAGACCGTCGGTGTACTTCAGGAACTCCCAGGCAAGCCGCGACTTGCCGATGCCCGCCGGCCCGATGACCGAGACGAGCCGAGCGCGCTTCTCGCGGGCCGTCGCGTGAAACAGATCCTTGAGAAGCCGGAGCTCGTCGTCGCGGCCGACAAAGGGAGCTTCGAGGGTCTCTGAACGGTTGCGTCCCCCGACCTCGGCCACGACGCGCAGGGCCCGCCAGGCGGGGACCGGCACAGCCTTGCCCTTGAAGGTCTGGTCGCCCGCGGACACGAATGTGATCGCCCGCGACGCGGCACGCTGCGTCGCCTCCCCGACGAGGACCGTTCCGGGGTCGGCGGCCGACTGCAGCCGGCTGGCCGTGTTGACGAGGTCGCCGGCGACCATCCCCTGGTTCGCCGCACCGAGCGTCACCGCAGCCTCGCCGGTCAGGACGGCCGCCCGCGCCTGGAGACCGGGACCCAGCGTGCGCACCGCATCCACCAGCTCCAGCCCGGCCCGGACGGCGCGTTCCGCGTCGTCTTCGCGAGCCACGGGTGCGCCCCAGACCGCCATGACGGCATCGCCGATGAACTTCTCGACCGTGCCGCCATAGCGGACGATCACGTCGCGGGAGAGATCGAAGTAGCGGGTGAGCAACTCGCGCGTCTCCTCGGGGTCGCGGCCCGAAGAGAGCGCCGTGAACCCGACGAGGTCCGCGAACAGGACCGAGACGAGCCGGCGCTCAGCCACCGGTGCCGGGATTCCGATCGCCACGGGGCTGGTGCGGGCGGCTGGCGAAGCCGGCACCACCCCTGCAGCCAGGGGCGTCCCGCACTCGCCGCAGAACCGCATCGTGGGCGCGTTGGCCGTGCCGCAGGACGGGCAGGCGAGGCTCAGCTGGACACCACATCCACCACAGAACTTGCGTCCCGGGTCGTTCTCGGTCCCGCAGTTGGTGCAGGTCATGCCAGCGCCGATGTCCTCATGCTCGTGGACGTTAGCGCAATACCGCGTTCGACGGGAATCGGATCAGGCATCGGGCTGCAGCCGGTTGCTGTCCTGCCGGAAACGGCGAAGCCGGCCCCCGGGAAGGGGGCCGGCTTCGATGGGAAGAGACCCGCGGCGGGTGGTAGCCGGGCGGGGTTCGGGCTAGAGGGCCGGCATCAGCACCGCGTCGATGACGTGGATGACGCCATTGGTGGCGCGGATGTTGAAGAGCTTGTCCTTGACGTCGATGTGGGCGATCGTGCCGCTCGTCGTGAAGAGCGTGCCGTTGAAGATCGCGAACACGCGCTGGCCGAGGAGCGTCCGTACCGCCCCGATCTGGCCGGCCTTCGCCGGGAGGACGTTCTTTGCGTAGAGATCGCCGCTCGCGACGTGGTAGAGGAGGACCTTCGTCAGGGTTGCCTTCGGGAGCGCGGTGCAGACGTTGTCCGGCGTGAGGCCGGCGGCCTTGAACGCGGCATCGGTGGGGGCGAAGACGGTGAGCTGCTTGCCGCTCGTGAGCGCCGCTCCGACTGCCGGATCGGCGCA